>JBBSII010000365.1:0-5168 GCA_038232175.1 Thermomicrobiales bacterium | reverse complement strand
GGGGAGAAGAAGATCGTTGACAAAGTAACAAACGGCCTGGCGCTCCACGGCTAATCGCCCCGCGCGACGACATATATCTACAATGCCGACGAGAACGCCCCATCCGTGTTGAAAAAGTGCGGGATGTTCTCTATCATTGCCGGTGTTCGTATCGCGCGTTTGAGCAATGCATGAGAATCGCAAACAAGGGGAGTGGGCACGCCGCGCTCCCGGTGATGTACCCATCCAATGCGGTTCATGTGTACATCCTGAGGAGCAACGGTCATGAAGATTTGCGTCTGTGTCAAGCATGTGCCCGATCCCACATTGCCGATGCGGGTCGATCCTGCCACGCGCAGGTTGGTGCGGGACCCCGCGAAGTCGATCCTCGACCCCGCCGATGAGTATGGCCTCGAAGCGGCGCTCCGCCTCGTGGAGCAGCACGGCGGCGAGACCGTCGCCGTCACGATGGGGCCGGAGGTCGCCGCCGACGCGCTCCGCCGCGCGATGGCGATGGGCGCGGATCGCTCCATCCACATCGCCGACAGCGCGCTCGCCGGGTCCGATGTACAGGGGACGATACGCGCCCTCGCCGCCGCGATTGCCGAGGAATCGCCGGACCTCGTCATCTGCGCGACGGAGAGCACCGATGCGTACACCGGCATGGTCCCCGGCGCGCTGGCCGCGATGCTTGGGTTGCCGCAGGTGACGTTCGCCCGCTCCGTCACCGTCGAGGGGACGACGATCACCGTGCAGCGGGACACCGAGACCGGCTATCAGACGATCCAGGCGACCCTCCCCGCCCTGCTCACCGTGACGGCGAGCATCGCCGAACCGCGCTATCCCTCCTTTAAAGGGATGATGGCGGCGAAGCGCAAGCCGTTCGATCAGCGGGATGCCGCCGCGCTGGCGGTGGATGCCGGGTCCGTCGGGGAGGCGGGAGCGCGGGAGCGCGTCCTCGCGCTCGATTCCGTGCGCCAGCAGAAGCAGACGCGGAAGATCACCGATGACGGTAGTGGCGACAGTGTCGAGACCATCGTCGCGTTCCTCAAGCAGATTCAAATGATTTGAGGAGTTCGAGGTTCGGGGAGCAGGGTTCGGGGAGCCAAATCCCATCCTCGAACCCCGAACCTCGAACCTCGAACCCACCACAAGGAGTTCTCATGGCAGCACAAAAAATATGGGTCTGGACGGACATCGTTGAGGGTGCGGCGCACCGCTTGTCGCTGGAACTGCTCGTCCCGGCGCGCAAACTCGGCGACGCAGAGGCGGTCGTCCTCCATCCGGCGGGCGAGGGGGCAGTCGGCGCGCTCGGCGCGCACGGGGCGGCGGTGGTGCATCTCGGCACGGACGCCGCGTACAGTGAGTACCTCGCGGAGCCGCAGGCGGCGACGCTCGCCGCGCTCATCGAGGCCGAAGCGCCGGATGTGATCCTCTTCCCCAGCACGTTTGACGCGCGCGATGTCGCCGCCCGGTTGGTCGGCCAACTCGGCGTCGGGGTGATTGCCAACGCGGTCGATCTCGCGTACGAGGGCGATGAACTGCGCGTCACGGTGCCGTACGGCGCGGAGACGGTCGGCACACTGACAATTGACGGGCCGGGACCGCACCTCGTGCAGTTGCGACCGAAGGCCTTCACCGCCGAGGAGGTGGGCGGCACGGCGGAAGTCCGCCCCGTCACCATTCCGGTCGATTCGGCGACGTGCCGCGTCCGCGTGATGGAGACGGTGATGCAGGCATCGGAGGGGCCGAACCTCGAAGAGGCGGGCGTGATCGTCTCCGGCGGCCGGGGGATGGGCAAGCCGGAGAACTTCGCGCTGCTCGACGCCCTTGCGGCCAAACTCGGCGGTGCGGTCGGCGCGAGCCGGGCCGTCGTCGATGCCGGGTGGGTGCCGTACTCGTATCAGGTCGGGCAGACGGGCAAGACGGTCAAGCCGAGCCTGTACATCGCCTGCGGCATCTCTGGCGCGATCCAGCACATCGCGGGGATGGGCGGCAGCAAGTACATCATCGCGATCAACAACGACCCCGACGCGCCGATCTTCGACATGGCCGACCTCGGCGTCGTCGGTGACGCCCTCGCCATCGTGCCGAAGTTGACCGAGGCAATCGGGAAGTAGGACTGAGGACTGAGCGCCGGGAACTGTCATTAGTGGCGTAGGCTTCGGCCTGCGAGCGGGACGCAGGCTGAAGCCTACGCCACTGATTTTCTCTCTATCACTCCCCTCTCCATTGCGATGGAGAGGGGGCTGGGGGTGAGGTTTTGCACCTCGATCTGACCGATAAACAGACGCAGAACCGCCTGATGATCGCGGGGGGCGCGGCCATCGCGGTCGGCATCGTGGTGATCGTCGTGGGCGCAATCGCCGGGTGGGGCTGGACGCGCATCATCGGCGCGACGCTCATCACCCTCGGCGGGCTGCTCGTTGGCACACTCGTCGGGCTGACCGCGCCGCGCCGCGAGCGGATGCGGGCAATGATCGCGCGCGCGCGCTGGACGATCGCGTGGGTCGCGGTGGCACTCTTCGTCCTGCCGGTAGTCGTCGCGCTCGGCGCGGGCGTCGTCGGGGTAAATGCGGCCACGGGGAACGTCGGGTGGCGTGTCGCGGGGGCGATGCTCGCGCTCGCGCTCCTCATCGCCACAGTTCTCAGCACCCTCATCGCACTCCGCGCCGTGCGGACTGCCGGTCGTCGTACCACTACCACACCAAACATTACCGGGGAGGGCGTGTGACACCGACGCGGGAGATTCTCTGGAATGTGCACATCCTTGGGCGCATCGCGATTTACGCGCTGCTCGCCCTGCCGGTTGGCTACCTCGCGTATGGCCTCGCGCGCCGCGTCCGCATGTGGCGCACGGGGCAGCCGGAGAACCGCTTCGACCAGTGGGGTGCGCGGCTGCGGGATGTGGTCACGCAGAGCATCCTCCACGGGCGCATCGTGCGGCGCAACAACCGGCGCGGCGGCATCATGCACCTGCTGATCTTCGTTGGCTTCATCACCCTCCTGATCGGCACGATCATCGTGGGCATCGAGGACGACATCACGGTGCCGTTGTTCCACTACTCCTTCTATCGCGGCAATTTCTACCTCGGCTACAAACTCGCCATGAACATCGCCGGGTTGCTGCTGATCGCGGGCGTCTTCATGGCGTTCTACCGGCGGCTCGTCACGCGCCCCGCCACGCAGGACACGAGCGCGGACGATCTCGTGCTGCTCACCTTCCTCGTACTGCTCGCGGTGCAGGGGTACCTGCTCGGCGCGCTCCGGCTCGCGGTCCAGCGGGACACATGGTCGCAGTGGTCGTTCGTCTCGTACGCGCTCTCGATCCCGCTGCGGGGGCTGTCGGACACATGGCTGCGCGCGCTCCATCAGGTGAACTGGTGGAGCCACTTCGCGACGACATTCGCCTTCCTCGCGTACTTCGCCTTCAGCAAGATGATTCACCCCTTCACGAGCCTCGTCAATGTCTTCTTCCGGAGGTTGAAGCCGCTGGGCGAACTCGCACCGATCGAGAATCTGGAGGAGGCGGAGACCTTTGGCATCTCCCATCTGGAGGATTTCACCTGGGCGCAACTGATGAACCTCGATGCCTGTATGCACTGCGGGCGGTGCCTCGAATACTGCCCCACCTTCGCCACGGATAAGCCGCTCCGCCCGCGCGACCTCGTGCTGGAGATCGGCGGCTACATGGCGGACAAGGGCGGCATCTTCTCCGGCGAACTGGGTGAGGGGGAGAACAGCGCCCGTTTCCGCTGGGGCGAGGGGCCGGAGCGCGAGCTGATCGGCGGCGTCGTCAGCACCGAAGAACTCTGGGATTGCACGACCTGCGGCGCGTGCATGGAGCAGTGCCCCGTCTTCATCGAGCACGTCCCGCTGATCATCGGGATGCGGCGGAACCTCGTGCTGGAGCAGGGCGAGTTCCCCGCAGAGATCACGAACGTCTTCAACAACCTCGAACGGGTGAGCAGCCCGTACCAGTTCCCGCCGGATCAGCGCGATGTGTGGACGAAGAAATTGGACCAGCCCGTGCGTATCATGGCCGAGGCCGCCGCCGCCGATGAGGCGGTGGAGGTGCTCTTCTTCGTCGGCTGCCTCGGCTCGTTCGATAGCCGGAACCAGAAGACGACGCTCTCGCTCGCGCGCATCCTGCAGGCGGCGGGGATCAACTTCGCCATCCTCGGCAAGGAGGAGACCTGCACCGGCGACCCGGCGCGGCGCATCGGCAACGAGTACCTCGCGCAGATGATGGCGCAGCAGACGGTGGAGACGCTCAATCAATACAGCTTCAAGAAGATCGTCACCGCCTGCCCGCACTGCTTCAACGCGATCAAGAACGAGTTCCCGCAGATCGGCGGCAATTACGAGGTCGTCCACCACAGCGAACTGATTAGCCAGTTGATCGCCGAGGGGCGCATCCAACTCGATCCGGCGTCCGACGTGGCGCGCGGCGCGGTGACGTACCACGACCCGTGCTACCTCGGGCGGTACAACAAGGTATACGACGAGCCGCGCAGCATCGTCAACGCGCTGCCGGGTGCGGAGTTGACCGAGATGGGGCGCAACCGGAACCAGTCGTTCTGCTGCGGCGGCGGCGGCGGTCGCCTCTTCATGGAGGAGACGCGCGGGAGCCGGATCAATCAGGCGCGCGTCACTGAGGCGCTGGAGACGGGCGCGGAAACCCTCGTCGCCTCCTGCCCCTTCTGCATGACGATGTTCGAGGACGGCATCAACGGCGTCGGCGCGAACGACCGGCTCGTCGTGCGCGACATCGCGGAACTCGTCGCGGCGGCGATGCTCGCGACACCGGGGAACCTAACCCCCCAGCCCCCTTCCCCACAGGGGAAGGGGGAGTGAGCCTCTTCGAAGCCCAAGACCGATTAACAAACCCTTCCCCTCCCCTCTCCATCGCCGAACGAAACTGATGCGAGGCGTGCTCTCGGGGCGATGGCTCCGTACGAGAGGGGCCGGGGGTGAGGAAAAACCACGAAGGAAACGGAACAGCCAATGTCACACGCGCTCGCGCTTGAAGTCATCGCGGTGCCGAATCGCGGGTCCATGAGCGATCAACCAACGAATGCCGTCATCGTCGGGACGGATGAGGTGCTGATTGTCGATCCCGGCGACACGGCGGGGGTTGAGATTATTCAGGAGGCGCTGGCGCGGCGCGGCGATGTGCGCGTGCAGGC
>JBBSII010000364.1:0-5175 GCA_038232175.1 Thermomicrobiales bacterium | reverse complement strand
GAGCAACTGGATGCCGAGGACGAGCACCTGCTGGAACTCGAGAGCATCCTGACCGCGCTCAGCTATCTCCCCGCCTCCGACGAGCAATCGCCCGACAAGATGGCGGAGCGCAACCGCGAGAAGGAAGTGATCAAGCGGCGCATCGCCGCCCTGTACGACGCCAGCCCAGAGATTCGCGACGCGATCCACGCCGCGCTCGACGCCTTCAACGCGACTGATGCGCGCGGCAGCGACCTGCTGGACGATCTGCTGGACGCGCAGCCGTACCGCCCCGCGTTCTGGCGCGTCGCGGCGGAGGAGATCAACTATCGCCGGTTCTTCGACATCAACGGGCTGGCGGCGATTCGTGTCGAACTGCCCGAGGTCTTCCACGCGACGCACGAACTCGTCTTCCGCCTGCTCGCGGAGGGCAAGGTGACCGGCCTGCGTATCGACCACCCCGACGGCCTCTGGAACCCGCCGGAGTACTTCCGGCAGTTGCAGGAGGAGTACGTCCTCGCGCGCGTCCGCGCCCGCCTCCCCGCGCAGGAGGCCGACGACGCGGAGGAGGTGCGGGACGCCGTTGCGGGCTGGTTCGCGCAGCATGTCCACGCCGCCGATGGCGCGGACACGGCGCGGCTGCCGCTCTACGTCGTCGCGGAGAAGATTCTCACCGAGGATGAGGAACTGCCGGACGACTGGATGGTCGCGGGGACGACGGGCTATGACTTCCTCAATGATCTGAACGGCCTGTTCGTCGACCGCAACAACGGCAAGGCAATTGACGAGATATACGCGCGCTTCACCGGCACCCCGACGGCGTTCCGCACCTTGGTCAACGGCACGAAAAAGATGATTATGCTGATCGCCCTCGCCAGCGAGATCAACGCGCTCAGTTACCAGTTGGAGCGCATCTCCGAGCGGAGCCGCGCGTACCGCGACTTCACGCTGAACAGCCTCACCTTCGCCATCCGCGAGGTGATCGCCTGCCTCCCCGTCTACCGTACCTACACATCGGACACGATGGAGGCGGTGGCGCGGCACGATGAGCAGTACGTCGAGGCGGCGGTGACAGAGGCGAAGCGGCGCAACCCGCGCACGGCGGCCGCGATCTTCGATTTCGTCCAGGATACGCTGCTCCTGCGGAACGTCGGGAGTTTCCGCCCCGAGGACCAGCCCAAGTTGCTGGAATTCGTGATGAAGTTCCAGCAGATCACCGGCCCGGTGATGGCGAAGGGCGTGGAGGACACCGCGTTCTACGTCTACAACCGCCTCGTCTCGCTCAACGAGGTTGGCGGGCACCCGATCCACTTCGGCGTCCCGCTCGCGGAGTTCCACCAGCGGAACAGCGCCCGCGCGCGCCACTGGCCGCACACGATGCTCGCGACCTCCACGCACGACACGAAGCGGAGCGAGGACGTCCGCGCGCGGATCGACGTGCTCTCGGAGATCCCCGACGAGTGGCGCGCCGCCCTCAATCGCTGGACGCGCATCACCGCCCGCCTGAAGACCGAGATCAGCGGCGAGCGGTACCCCGACCGGAACGCCGAGTACCTGTTGTACCAGACGTTGCTCGGCGCGTGGCCGGTGGCGATGCCATCGCCGGATTCACTCGGGGAGTTCCGCGAGCGGATCACGGCGTACATGCTCAAGGCCACCAGGGAGGCGAAGGTTCACACGAGCTGGATCAACCCGAACGAGCAGTACGACCGCGCGCTCAGGGAGTTCGTGCACGGCCTCCTCGCGGACGGCGACGGCAACGCCTTCCTCGCGGACTTCGCGCTGCTGCAACGCCGCGTCGCCTTCTATGGGCAGCAGAACGCGCTCGCGCAGACGCTCCTGAAGCTCGCGTCGCCCGGCGTGCCGGACATCTATCAGGGCACGGAACTGTGGGACTTCAGCCTCGTCGATCCCGATAACCGCCGCCCGGTAGACTACGAGCATCGTCGCGCCCTGCTCGCCGATCTGCGGGAGCGTACCGACTGCCCCGATTGCGGCGGCGTCGCGCTTGCCCGCGAATTGCTGGAGACCGGCGACGACGGGCGAGTGAAGCTCTTCGTCACCGCCCGGATGCTCGACTTCCGCCGCGCGCACGACGCACTGTTCGCGAATGGCGACTACGTCCCGCTCGACGCGACGGGCGCGAAGGCCGATCATGTCTGCGCCTTCGCCCGTACCAACGGGGACGAGACGGTCATCGCCGTCGCGCCCCGCCTGATCGTCGGCCTCACCGATGGCGAGGAGCGACCGCCGCTCGGTGAGCAGGTCTGGGGCGAGACGTGGCTCCCGTTGCCTGCGGAGTACGCGGGCCGCCACTTCCGCAACCTCTTCACTGGCGAAGAACTCACCGTCACCGACCATGACGGCACGCCCGGCCTCCCTCTCGCGGCAATCTGCGCCCACTTCCCCGTCGTGCTCCTGGAACCGATTTCTGCACCCCATATCAACCCGCCGCGATCCGCTGAAGAAGGATTGTGACGATGGTTCCACACGAAACGAGACGAGAGACGGCTGCCGGGGCGCGTCTCCACGATCGCGATACCGCAGCCGTCCGCCCATGGCGCTTCATGGCATGGGTGGGATACGCGGCAGCTGCCTGGGCGACGATATTTGCTGTCGCGCATATCTACTGGCTGTTCGGTGGCTGTGCCGGCTTTCCCGTTGGCGATTGCCAAGCCGCTTTTCGCCATCCGTGGTTCCGCATATACGATCTGGTATCTGCGGTGCTGTGCGTGGTCGGCGCCGCGCTCGCGCTCGCGCTCGTGCAATCGTGGGGCAAGATTATTCCCAGGCGGCTGCTCCTCGGCGCCGCGTGGACAGGATGTGTCATCCTCGCCGTGCGGAGCGTCGTCTCTCTGATCCAGGACGGGCTGGTTATCGCGGGGATCACCAAGGCAACGCATCGTTGGGACCCGCTGATGTGGTACGACCTCTGGTTCGTAGCGGGAACCGTCCTGTTCATCGTGGCGACGTGGGGGTATCAGCGCAGCTCGCGTGATCCGTCAGCGGCGTGAGTGGCCGGAATAATCGATTTCCGCCCTTGCCGGGGCCGGGCCTTCTTGTTACGCTCATCATGGACGGCGCGCGTGATATGGCGAAGGAGCAGGGCATGGGTGAACCGATTTCGTGGCGGCGGGGCCTCGCGCGCACGCCGGACCCATCCTTCTGGGAGCACGCCCGCTGGTACGACATCCACATTAACTACCTCGAACCCCACTTCGCCGCGATGGTTGCCGCGATCGTCTGGGCGGTGCCGCCCCTCCCGACAGATGCCGCCGTGATCGATATCGGCTGCGGCGTCGGCACGCTCGCGTCGCGTTTCCACGCGGCGTACCCCGAACTCCGGCTCACGCTGCTCGACGCGGACGAGGAAGACATCGAGACGGCGCAGAAGAAGATGGGCAAGGGTGGCACGCCCGCCGTGCCGCTCGCGTATCGGATCGACCCGGATGCGCCCGGTCAGCCCCTCCCCGGCGCGCCGTACGCGCTCGCCGTCTCCTCCACGACATTCGGCGGTATGGTCGGTGAGGAAAGCAGCGACGACGTCTTCCGCACACGCCTGAGCAACCTCCTCCACATGGTCTACGCATCGCTCGATGAGGGCGCGTGCCTCGTCTACGGCGACTTCCTCAGTCACGGCCTCGGCGTCCGCGAGCACCTCATCCTGCTCGATGAGGCGGGCTTCGCCGACGCCGAGTGCGTCTGGCGCAACGGCGACCTCGTTGTTGTCGGCGGCCAGCGAAGAGGAAGGACAGGGGAAGGACTGAGAACTGAGGACTGAGGACTGAGCAGTCAGGCGAACGATGCGTACTGGGTACTCAGGGAAGCCGCTCCGAGTGCAGACAAAAAAGCGGGGAGCAGCAACGCTCCCCACGACCTGTCGTTTTCCCACGCGGTTCTAGAGGACGGACAACTCGCTCTCCGCGTCGAAGAGGTGGAGGTGATCGGGCTTGAAGAGCACTTCGATCGCGTCACCGGGTTTCATCGTCGTGCGCGGCTCGGCGCGGACGATCATCGGCGTCTCGGTGCCGTAGTCGAGGTAGAGCAGAACTTCCGCGCCGAGCGGTTCGACGACGTCCACCTTCGCGGGCATCCCGACCATGCCGCTCATGCCGTTCGCGTGGGCGCGGTCGAGCACGTCCTCCGGGCGGACGCCGATGACGACCGGCTTGCCGATCCGCTTCTCCAGGTCTTCCTTGATCGCGTTCGTGCGGCCGTCAATCGGCAACTGGACGCTGTAGTTCTCGTGCGTCAGCATCAGGTTGCCGTTCTGCGACTGCAACGTCCCCGCGACGAAGTTCATCGCCGGGGAGCCGATGAAGCCCGCAACGAAGATGTTCGCCGGGTGGTCATAGAGGCTCTGCGGCGTGTCGAGCTGCTGCAGGACGCCTTCCTTCATGACAGCGATCCGGTCCCCCATCGTCATCGCCTCCACCTGATCGTGCGTGACGTAGACGGTCGTGACCGCGAGGCGCGTCTGGAGCTTCGTGATTTCCGAGCGCGTCTGGACGCGGAGCGCGGCGTCGAGGTTGGAGAGCGGCTCGTCCATCAGGAAGACCTGCGGCTCCCGCACGAGGGCGCGACCGAGCGCGACGCGCTGCCGCTGACCGCCGGAGAGTTGGCGTGGCTTGCGCTGCAGGAGGTTCTTCAGGCCGAGCATACCGCCCGCCTGATCGACGCGCTTCTGGATGTCCGGCTTCTCGTACTTGCGCAGCTTGAGCGCGAACGAAAGGTTGTCGAAGACGCTCATGTGTGGGTAAAGGGCGTAGTTCTGGAAGACCATCGCGATGTCCCGATCCTTCGGGGCGAGGTCCGTCACGCGGCGATCCCCGATGAAGATTTCACCGGAGGAGACTTCCTCCAATCCGGCGAGCATGCGGAGCGCCGTCGTCTTGCCGCAGCCGGACGGGCCGACAAGCACGAGGAACTCCTCGTCCGCGATCTCTAGATTGAGATCGTTGACGGCGTTGACATCACCGAACCGCTTGGTAATGTGGTCGAAGACTACACGAGCCATTGTGGTTCCCTCCTCATTCCCGAGCCACGCTCGCCCTGCCGAGCGGACACCCTTTTGTTCCCACGCACTGTAGCGAAATCTGTAGGTGGAGGGTAGTGGAAAAACCGTCCCGCTGTCAAGAGGGACGGCGCGCTCCGCGAAAATCTGTGCGTCTGCCCACAATGGCCACAGCGATACAG
>JBBSII010000363.1:0-5175 GCA_038232175.1 Thermomicrobiales bacterium | reverse complement strand
GAGTTCTTCCGCGAGCAACCAGGGTTGGAGCAGCGGCGTCGGTGAGAAATACGGCGCGATCGTCGTCCGCGCGCAATAGACATCGTGGAGCGTCGGGATTTGCCACGGAAATTCCGTCGTACCTGGTGTGGGTGCCGATGTGGTGCTTGTCATCGCTGGGTTTCCTCCCTCGCTGGTGGCCGCTATCGTCGTGTGCGCGCATCGTACGCGCTCCCATGCGGCAGGGCAAGGTGACGGATGATGGCACATCTTCGGCCACCTCTGGAGCGAAAGAAGTTGGGGTGTAGAATGCGATCATGGAGATTACACCCATCGAGCCGCTCGCCGCAGTCCGACCCGACCCGGAAATTGATGCGCTCCCCAAGGCCGATCTCCATCTGCATCAGGAGTGGTCGCCGCGCCTCGACCGCGTGCTCGCAGTTGTGTCCGCGAAGTTCTGTAGATTCCTCCACGCTGACCAAACCGGAGAAAGTGTCATCGCTCCCAAGATAGCTGCCTGAAGCTGGACAAGCCAACTGCATCAGGGGATAGACCCCGATCGGTGCGATGCGCTACCAGACGACCACGCACGTCTCCGTCCCCCGGACGCCCACGGCGCCCGCGATCCCCATCGTCGTTCAGTTGCCGAGCGATTGCAGGTCAGGACTCTCGACATAGGCGATCAGATCGTAGCGCCCCGTCACCGCGTGGACCTGCTTGATCACCGAGCCCTCCAGCTCCATGCCGCGCAATTCCTCGACCAACTCCTGCACCCGCGTCGGCTCGGCCTCGATCAGCACATAGGCGTGGATCATCGTTCCCTCCTGATCGTCCATCATCGCGCCCTCCCATCCGCCGGGCGGCGGTGTGCGGACAGTGTACACTACGGCAACATGGGCCGCCCATGCCTCCCGCCGTGCGTCGCTCCCCACGGGAGCGTCATCCTCACCCTCAGGTAAAGGTCCGCAGCGGCACACTGCCGGTGCGTGCCAGGACGTCGAGTTGGTGCTCGACCGCCTCGACTGCCCGGGCGAGCGGGAAGAGCTTCTTACTCACCTGCATGTCGGCATCCGTCGAGAGAGGGTGCCAGAAGATGCCGTCCAGGTTGGCGGTCAACTCGGGGAGCAAGTTCCCCATGCCCAGTTCGAGCCCTTCCTTGGAGTAGCCGCGCTTCGCCAGCGGACGGATGAAATGATCTTCTGCCGGGATACCGAGTTCCGCGCGGAAGGCGTGCAGCGCGTCGAGGTGATCCGCGTTGGCAGGTGTCTCGGTGGTACCGAGGCGCACGCGGAACCCCGCCGCTTGCAACAGCCTGATCCCGGCGACCGCCTTCTCCCACGAACCCGTACCACGATAGGCATCGTGATCCTCCGGCCGCCCGCCGTCGAGGCTGACCTGCACAATCAGGTTGTCATTGGCGATGGCGACGAGCTTCTCCAAGCGCGGCCCCCGCAGGATCATCGCGTTGGTCAGGACGGTCGTCGGCACGTGGGCCGACGCATAGGCGAGCATCGCATAAATGTCGGGCAAGATAAACGGCTCACCGCCGGTGAAAAAGAGATGCTCGAAGCCGAGCGCGACCGCCTCATCGACGAGTTGCCACACGTTCGCCAGCCCGATCGCGCGCCGGGGCGCATTCGGACTCGACTTTGCTACGCAGTAGGAGCAGCGCAGGTTGCAATCGTAGTTCGTGTAAATCCAGAGCTTCCACGGGACGGCGTGCGGCACCTCGCCCGATCCCTCGTGCTCACCTTCCGCGCGCGCGGCCATCCCACCCATCTCGTGCTCCCTTTTGACGCAACGGTATCGCCACCCGGACGCTGACCACCCACCGACCGGCTGGACGAAGCAGTCTGTCCAGACCCTCTCCATTCTAGCAGCGAAATCTTACAAAAATATCACGCTATCTTGCGTGGCGCGCTGGGGGTCTGAGCCACCGTGTGCCGGGGGTGCAGCCCTCACCCTGAGCCTCGTCCGTCCACCGTCTCAGTGCCCCTTCATAACGCCCTCCGCGCCGCCGCAGGGCGTTAGATCGTACACTTAGCCAAGACATAGGCTCTTCCGCAAAGACGGTAAACCAAGAAAGCGAAGTGTCCGTGGTATGGCAAGCGAATCTCCGAGGTAAACGGCGTTCGCTTCACGCCGGAGATCCACTGACCGTTTTCCCTCGTATTGACAAGCCGGAATAGTCCAAACGCATCACCGTCATTGATACTGCTGGCGAAGTCAGAAACGGCAGGACATACCACCGCTGATTGGTCGGATCGTGGCTCGTTTGCCACGTCCGTACGTTCCTCCGACGACTTCGCCAGCAGTATCGTCATTGCGGAAGAGCCGGTATGTCTTGGCTGAGTGTGTTAGATCGCTGTAAGGTTTACCAGATACGGTGATCGGGTGGCGGTCACCCCGCACCACGGGCAGCGGTTTGCATCATGCCGGGAGGGAAGGACGCGATGAAGGACGAGGCGATCGTGGCACAACACACGCAAGGGGAGCGGAGGATCGCGGCGAGTGAAGCGCATCTCCCCGCCTGGCTGCCCAAGGCGGTGCTCGTCATCGCGCGCATCGTGCTCGGCTATCTCTTTTTCACGCAGCTCTTCTGGAAGCTGCCGCCCTCCTTCAGTTGCTCGCCGGATTTCCGCTTCACGACAGCGAATGCCGACGGCAGTCTTGTGCGGGGAGATGGGCTGTGCGACTGGATCGGCATCGAATCAGTCTGGGCGACGCGCCCACACACGCTGCTGCGCGCCGGGAGGCATATCGGTGTCCCGATCAGCTGGGCGGCGCGGGTGAACGGGGTGTTCATCGATCATGTCGTCGAGCCGAATATTCGTTGGTTTGGCTGGGTGATCTGGGGCACCGAGGCCTTCATCTTCCTCAGCCTCTGTTTGGGCCTGTTCAGCAGGCTAGGCGCGCTTGTTGCCATCGGCATGGCGACCCAGCTGGTCGTCGGCATTGCCGGCATCAGCGATCCCGAGGAGTGGGAGTGGGGGTATAACCTGATCTTGCTGCTCGCCATCGTGCTCTTCGTGTCTGCCTCAGGACGCATTTTCGGCCTCGACGCCCGACTGCGGCCCCGGTTGCTGGCTGAGGCTGCGCGCGGGAATCGTATCGCACGCTTCGTGTTGCTGCTTACCTGATGCCGAGCGTTGACGGTTTTCGGCTTGGGAGCAAGATCGAGCGAGGTTCGACTGGCGGCATCGTCCGCAGCACTTCCGTCAAAAAAGTGACCGGGATCCCTACAGGGACACTTGGGATTCCTCGCTTGCCAAAGCGGCGAGGATGCGTTGCCACACTCAGATGTCGCACCATAACCGGTACCGCTTGTACGCCGTTTCCCTTTTATCATACTCCTCCGGTATCTCGCGCCATGACCAGTCCGTGCCTAGTACTACAGCAGCACTTGCGAATTTGCCTGGCTACTTCGTCAGTACGGACGTAGCGTCGCGCCTCCGTATTTGAGCCGCAACGCAGTACGAACACCAAAGTGCTGCTATAGTACTAGGCAGGCGAGGCAGTCTTCGATTGCTTCTTCCGGTAGCCGCGCCACTCTGGCATGCGTCAATTCCCAGCGCGCCGCCACGGTTTCTGCCGTCGTCAGTGCCTGTTCACGCGCCGTAGCCGAAGATCTCCCGAACATCCGCCGCGAGTTCTCCGCGTCGCCCTGCCCCGACCATCTTGACCAGCTCGCGAGCAAAGTGGACCTGGCACCTCTGCCAGCTCGCACCTTGAAAGTGCCGGTCAATCGCCGCTTTCAAGCCCGTGTGGGCATCGCTTGTCACCAGCCGCACCTCACTCAGGCCGCGCGCCTTGAGTTCCGCGAAGAGGTGATGATACGTCGCTTCGCTCTCGGTATCGGCAACCGCGACAGCGAGGATTTCCCTGTGCCCGTCTGCACAAACGCCTGCGACGATGAGTACGCCCTGGCTGACGACTTGCCCTCTCTGCCGGACATGCTCGTAGCGGGCGTCCACACTCAGATACGGATAGGTCGTCTTCATCAGCGGGCGGTGCCGCCATGCCTCCAACTCTGCATCCAACTGCCGCGCCAACTCCGAGACGAGGCTCTTCGAGAAACTCGTCCCACACAGCACCTCGGTGATCTCGCGCACCTTGCGGGTCGAAACTCCCTCGACGTACATCTCCATGAGGGCGAGTACCAACGCTTTCTCGTTGAGGTGGTAGCGGGGAAGAGTTGCGTCGAGAACGTGCCGTCCCGATCCTGTGGCACCTGCAACGTCAGCGTGCCGACGCGGGTGTTCAGTTGCCGTGGTTTGTAGCCGTTGCGGTACCCGGACCGAGCCGCGCTGCGCTCGTAGGCTTCGGCGTGCAGGTGGGCCGTCATCTCGGCTTCGAGCACTTCTTGGATGACCCGCTCCACGATGAGCCGCAGGAAGTCGGGATCGTCCGTCAAGATGGATGGTGTTGCCGCCGCCATGCCGGTACGCTGTTTGTAGGCCATCGTTCTCCTCCTTCGATCCGGTCTGTTCGCACTACCGATCGTGGAGGACGATGGCCGCCTGTCAAAGCGGCGATCTATTTACAGAACTTTCCGGACACAACCGTGCTCGCGCTCCTCCTCGATGCATGCCTCCGGGCGGCGCGCGGGGCTAGCGGGCATCGATCTCCTGTACAACCCGTACGACACCGAAGCGGAGTGGGAAGACGCATCCCGACTGGCCGCGCGTCGCGGACGAGGGGCTTGGATTGACTGCACATGTCGGCGAGTTCTCGACGGCGAACATCGCGGCGGTGCTCGCGCTCCCCGGCCTCACGTGGATCGGTCACACCGTCCACGCCGCGCGTGATCCCCGGCTCCTGGACCGCGTCGCCCGGAGCGGTGTCACCGTCGAGTGCTGCCTCTCCTGCAACGTCGTCCTCGGTGCGGTCTCCTCCTACGAGGAGCATCCCATTCGGCGGTTCACCGCGCACGACATTCCGGTCGTGCTCGGCACCGACGACCCCGTGCAGGTCTGCACGACCATCGGGCGGGAGTACGCAATCGCGGCGGCGCTCGATTTCTTCCCGTGCGCATCATCTCTCGTCGGCCTGATCCCGGCCCGTCACAATAGCGGCGCGCGCATCCGCCAAATCAGGTGATGAACGACTATTAGAACTGCCGGTGGCGCGGACGAGACCTGCCGGTTCGCGCTCCCGTCGCCCTCCTGCCCCTACCATGACGCTCAAAGGAGGGCG
>JBBSII010000362.1:0-5196 GCA_038232175.1 Thermomicrobiales bacterium | reverse complement strand
GTACTCCTTCTTCGTCACGTACGCGCGGCTCGACGGGTGGACGCCGCATGCTGCCCAGGGGGCTCCCGCCGCGCCGCCCGTCGCCGAGCGTCCCGAACTCGACCGCTGGGTGCTCTCGGAGTTGAACCAACTGATCGAGACCGTCACCGGGGGACTGGACGCCTACGACGTGACGACGAGCGGGCGCGCCATCGAGCGGTTCGTGGACGACCTCTCGAACTGGTACATTCGCCGCTCCCGCCGCCGCTTCTGGAAGACGGAGGGGGACGCGGACAAGAACGCCGCCTACGCGACGCTCTACGAATGCCTCGTCACCGTGGCGCACCTGCTCGCGCCCTTCACGCCCTTCCTCGCGGAGACGATATATCGCAATCTCGTCCGGCGGGTCGAACCCGACGCCGTGGATTCCGTCCACCTGCGCGACTGGCCGGTGGCGAACCCCGCGTACATCGACCGCACGCTGAGCCGCGACGTGCGGGCCGTCGTCCAGGCCGTCTCGCTCGGGCGGGCGGCGCGGATGAAGGCGAATTTGAAGGTGCGGCAGCCCCTCGCGCGCCTGCTCGTCCACGCGCGGGACGGCGCGGAGCAGGAGGCGCTGATGCGCCTCACCGACGAACTCAAGGAGGAACTGAACGTCAAGGCGGTCGAACCGCTCGCGGCGGGCGAGGAGGTCGTCTCCTATCGTGTCCGCCCGAACCTGCCCGTGCTCGGGCCGAAGTACGGCAAGGAATTGGGCGCGATCCGGGCGGCGCTGGCCGCATCGGACCCCAATGAGGTGGCACGGCATGCGCTCGCGGGCGAGCCATTCCCCCTGCTCGCGAATGTCACGCTCGAACCGGACGAATTGCTCGTCGATGCGGTCGAGCGGGAGGGGTACGCCGTCGTTGAGGAGGGCGGGTACACCGTTGCCCTCGATACCGCGCTGACGCCGGAGTTAGTGCGCGAGGGGATGGCGCGCGATCTCGTCCGCGCGGTCCAGGACGCCCGCAAGGCGGCAGGCCTGAACATCGAGGACACGATTGCCCTCTGGATCGACATGGACACCGAGAACGAGGACGACAGCGAGACCCGCGCGATGCTCGACGAGTACGCGCGCTACGTCAGCGGCGAAACCCTCGCGACCCGGTTCACCGTCGGCCCCATGCCGGATGGCGCGGCGACGAGTTCCCTCACGCTCGGCGGCGTCCGGCTCGTCGTCGGCCTCGAACGAACGGGAACCCTCAGGAGCGGCGCGGCCCGCCCGCGCGGGGAGGATGAGGAGTAGGCCATTCCTTACGGTACCGGCGTCGCGGTTGGGGCGGGCGTGGCGGTCGGCGCGGGTGTCGCAGTCGGACGCGGGGTGGCGGTGGCGGGGATGGGAGTCGGCGTGGGCAGCGCGGCGACCGCGATCTGGATCGATGGCGGATCGACTTTGACGACACTGACGTTGTTGCCCTGCGGTACCTGAACCTCAATAGGAATATCGCGCGCGCCCCCCGGCCCGGTGAAACTGGCGAGATTCGCGAGTGCGATGATGTTCGTGCTGTTAATCTGGTCGAGTTGCTGGCGCGTGCCACGCAGCGTGATGGTCACGAACTGCTGCGCGAGCGTCGGTGTCAACCCCGTGCGCAAGTTTACCGGCTGAACCGGGATCTGCGAGAAGGCTCTATCCTGCGTAATTTCGACAATATTCACCTGCACCCGTACGCTCGTGAGATTACCCTTGATCGCGACACCAGGCGGCAGTCTTGATGTATCGAGCGGCACATCCAGCGTCATGCTCTGACTCAGCCCGGCAATCGAGAAGGATTGCGTGGGAATATTCGGGACAGCGCGGATGGCTTGCGGATCACCGGTGAGGGTTATCTGCTGCGGCGTGACGGTAATGGTGTCGAGTTTGAAGCCCGGTGCGGGTGCACCCGTCGGATCCGCCGTGCTGACCGGTGCCGGTTGCTCGTTGCGGAGGTTGAGAAGATCAATGGCGACGCTGACGCGCTGGGGTGACAGTGTGACACCCGCGACCTCCCGATTGCTCGCGTCCACCGCTTTTATCTCAACCAGGCTGGTGAAACTCGCGGTATGATCGGCGATATTGGGCGTGGCCACGGTCTCCGTCACGGCGTTGACCTTGCTCTCCGGGCCGCTGACGCGCACCTCCGAAGGCGTCGCGGTCACACTGTTCACCTTGACGCCGGGCTGCGTCGGCGTGGGGATGGTGACGGGCATCGTCCGGTCGATACTCCGCTCGATGCGCACCTGCACGCTGCCCGGCGCCGTGCTTTTCTTCCGCAGGCCATTCAGCGTGCTCTGCATGTGCACCGGCACCTGCTGCGTGCCCGGTTTGACATCTTTCAGGTCGATGGTCGCGGCGACGTTCCCCGCCTGGAGGGCCGGGTTGCTGACGACGCTCTGCGGCCCCCAGATCGAGACGGTGACGATGGTCGGGCTGATGTCGGGGTCGGCGAGGCCTTCGGGCCGGTTGGAGACCGTCACGGGGACGCCATCAAAGTCGCGCCGTCGGTCGGGGTCGTTGTTGTTCGTCACCCATGCCCAGAAGCCGAAGGCGAGCACGACCGCGAGCGCGGCACGGCTGGCGACGCCACTGGAGGTGGGGCGGTTAGTCTGCTGCCGGACGCTCGCCATCGGATGCCGCCTCCGTCTTGCCATTGCGCGGTTTGCGGGGGCCACGGGCGGTGCGTGGGAAGAGATGGGGCCGGCCGGTGTCGCTGTCATCGCTGCGATCGACGCGCAGGAGCGCCCGGAGGCTCCCCTTTAACTTCTCGTGCGTCAGGTCCCGAACCAGGCGCCCGCCAATCGCCATCGCGATCTGCCCCGACTCCTCGGAGACGACGATGGCGATAGCGTCCGAGACCTCGCTGACGCCCACCGCCGCGCGGTGGCGCGTGCCGAGCGTCCCGCCGATGGGCGCTTCGGTCAGCGGCAGGACGCACGCGGCGGCGAGGATGCGGTTGTTCCGCACGATCACCGCGCCATCGTGGAGGGGAGTGTTCGGGGTGAAAATCTGGATCAGCGTTTGCCGCGTCAGGATCGCGTCCTCCGGCACGCCACGGTCGGCGTACTCCTGCAGGCCCGTTTCCCGCTCGATCACGATCAGCGCGCCGATGCGCTGCCGCGCGAGTTGCACGACCGCGCGAACGATCTCGTCGATCGCCTTGTCAACATCCTCTTCGGTGTGCGCGAAGGGGAGGTTGAGCCAGGTGCGCGTCTGCCCGAGTTGTTCGAGCGCGCGCCGCAACTCCGGCTGGAAGATTACCGGCACGGCGATCACGAGCGCGGGGAAGGCGATCTCCAGCAGGCGGCGGAGCGCGGTCAGGTTCAGCGTCGTCGAGAGGACGGCGATCATGCCGAGGAGGATCGCGATGCCGCGCAGGAGGGGCATCGCGCGCGTGCCGCGTGCCACCGTGAGCAGCCAGAAGAAAATCACCGCGACAACGACGATGTCGAGCAGCGCGAGCGGCGTCAGGCGCGTGAATATCCACGGCAGTTCAAAGGCGATCAGTAGTGGTCTCATGCGCGGGCGTTCCGCTCCTTTGCCACTGCAGACTGTGGCGTCTGGGCTGCGCGGAGTCGGCCACAAGGCCACACAGCAGACAACACGTGCGTCAGTTCCCATTGTAGCACGATCTCTGGGAGGACTGAGGACTGAGGGCTGAGCGGGAAGACGTTTCAGTTCGTGCGAGGTTGTGATTGCCGTAATGGATTGTCGTATCCGTTAGGCCTTCAGGCGATGCGCTATACTCAGTCCTCAGTCCTCAGTCCTCAGTCCTGATTAGGGGGTGCGCATGAAGAAAGTCCTGATGACCGGCGCGAGTGGCAAAATCGGCGTATCGCTGCGGGACCTCCTGAAGGATCGGTACGCGCTCCGGTTGCAGGAGCGGCCCGGCGGTACCTCCGTTGGCCCCGCCCGCGACGGGGAGGAGATCGCCCGGACCAACCTGACCGACCCGGAGGGGATGCGCGCAGCCGTGCACGGCTGCGACG
The DNA here is from genome assembly GCA_038232175.1 of Thermomicrobiales bacterium. Classification (GTDB taxonomy): domain Bacteria; phylum Chloroflexota; class Chloroflexia; order Thermomicrobiales; family JALYUS01; genus JALYUS01. The sequence goes on along the minus strand of JBBSII010000362.1, from coordinate 1,215 downwards.
CGGTGATCCACCTCGCGGCATCGTCCGCCGTCCAGACGCCGTGGGAGGACGCGCTCCAGAACAACATCATTGGTCAGTACAATGTGCTGGAAGCGATGCGCCACGAGGGCGTGAAGCGGATGGTCTTCGCCACGACTAACCACGTCACGGGGTACTACGAGTTGAAGGGCCGCCCCTGCTACCCGGAGATGCCGGTGCGCCCCGACGGGTACTACGGCGCGTCAAAGGCGTTCGGCGAGGCAATTGCGCGCTTCTACGTCGATGAGTATGGCCTGGAAGTGATCTGCCTGCGCATCGGCTCGTGGCTGCCGGAGCCGACGAATGTCCGCAACCTCAGCACCTGGCTCTCGCCGCGCGACATGGCGCAACTGGCGTGGCGCGCCATTGAGACGCCGCTGACGTGGGGCATTTTCTACGCCATCTCCGGCAACACCCGCCGCTACTGGGACATCGGCCCGACGCAGGAGCAACTCGGCTACGAGTCGGAGGACGACGCCGAGCGGTTCGCCCCGCAGATCGCGGGCGAAGGGTTCCATCGGGGGGAGCCTTCCTAATTCCCTTCCCTCGGAGGGATGGGATGGACCGTACGCACAAAACCGCACACATTATTCTAACATTGTGAACAGTTGCACAATCTCTCCTCCCGTGATACGGTCATCATGGATGGGGTGATGTGGCTGTATGGTGGCATTGCTCTTTCTGGATATTACGGCGTTAATGCCGGAAAGGGGTCTATTGAGATGGTGACAAAGAAGGTTGGTGCGGGCATCCGCGCCTTTGGACGGGCGATCCTCTCGCCGCTGGCGGATACGGAGCGGACGGTGGAGTTCGCGGCGCAGATGCAGCGGCACCTGATCCGCACGGACGCGCTACCGGACGCGCCGCGACATCGGCGCGGCATTCGCTAACGGGTCTCAACACACGGTACAACGGGCCGGGGGATGTTTCCTCCGGCCCGTTGCGTTGCCCGCGTGATTGGGTGCGGACAAATCGGCCGTTATCCCGTACAGTCATGCGGTGGAATGACGGTGTGCCGATGGAACCCGTAGGAAGTGACGATGGATCCTCCTGTTTCCCCCAATGACGCGGCGTTCGACGCGGAGGCGTTCGTGCGGGCGATGGGGCGGTTCGCGGCGGGGGTGACAGTGGTGACGACGCGAAGCGGCCTCGGAATGCGGGGAATCACGGCGAGCAGTTTCACCTTCCTCTCGCTCG
>JBBSII010000361.1:0-5223 GCA_038232175.1 Thermomicrobiales bacterium | reverse complement strand
TCAAGGCCACGGAGGACAAGTAGGGAGTGCGATTCGCCGGTCGGATGAGCCTCCTGCCGACGAATGTACGGTGGGGCGGATTGAGATGCGATTGCCCTGACTGCCCACTGCCCACTGCCCACTTCCCACTGTCCACTAGTGTATGATACGTGTATCAGCGAGCCATGACGGGCGTGTAATGAGGAAGAAGGAACGATGACGATGCATGACGAGGCCGACGAATCCGATTCATCGGGGCGATTGAACCGCCGAACGTTGCTGCGCGGGGTTGCGGCGGCGGGCGCGACTGCCGCCCTCGGCGCGGTGCTCGTCGCCTGCGGCGGGAGCAGCAGCGGCGCGACGGAGGCGCCGAAGGCCGCCGGGAGCACGAGCGGCACCGCCGCCCCCGCCGCCTCGGCTACAACCGGCGGCAGTGGCAGCGCCGCCGCGACCCAGCCCGCGAGCGCGGGCGCGCCGAAGAAGGGCGGGGCGATCAAGGCCGAGATCAACTCCGACGTAGCGAACCTCGACCCGCTCGCGTCCAGCCTCTTGGTGGACCGGCAGGTGCTCTACAACATCTACGATTCGCTCGTCGCCATCGACAAGGCCCTGAAGATTATCCCGTCGCTCGCGGAGTCGTGGACGACGCCGGACCCGAAGACGTACATCTTCAAGTTGCGGCAGGGCGTCAAGTATCACGATGGCACGGATTTCAACGCCGCCTCCGTCAAGTGGAACATCGAGCGCTACCTCACCGACAAGAACAGCCGCCGTGGGCCGGAGATCAACACGATTCAGACGGTGGAGGTGATGGACCCATCCACGGTGAAGTTCAATCTCAAAGCGCCCTTCGCGCCCCTGCTGGCGAACCTCGTCGATCGCGCGGGGATGATGGTCTCGCAGAAAGCCGCCGAAGCGGGCGGCGCGGACTTCACGCGCAAGCCGGTTGGCGGCGGCACGGGGGCGTTCAAATTCGTCGAGTTCGTGAAGGACGACCACATCACGCTCGAACGCAACGCGACTTACTGGAAGAAGGACACGAGCGGTACGCAACTGCCGTATGTGGACAAGGTGACGATCCGCCCGATTGTCGATGAGACGGTCGCGCTGACGAACGTCAAGACCGGCGATGTCGATATCAGCCACGCCATCCCCGCGAAGGATTATGCGACGGTCAAGGCGGGCAAGGAGATCATCCTCCAGGACACGCCGGAACTGGGGTACGCCAGCGTCGTGCTAAACACGCAGGCGGAGCCGTTCAACAAGAAGGAGTTCCGGCAGGCGTTCGCGGAGGCGCTGGACCGCGACCAGATCATCAAGACCGTCTTCTTCGGCGTCGGGCAGGCGATCTACGGACCGATCCCGCCGTCCAGTTGGGCGTTCGACAGCAGCCTGAAGCCGTACAGCGCAAACGTCGCGAAGGCGAAGGAATACCTGAAGGCGGGTGGCAAGCCGGACGGCTTCACCTTCGACATGAAGATCACGGCGGGGTCGCCGGTCACGACGCAACTGGCGCAACTGATGAAGGATCAGTTGGCGAAGGCGGGCATGACGATGAACCTGATCCAACTCGACTTCCCGACGCTCGTCGCGGACCAGCAGGCGGGCAAGTTCGGTGCGTCGCTCGCGGGGTGGAGCGGCCGGATCGACCCGGATGGCAACATCTACAACCAGTTGCACACGGGCGCGGCGGGCAACGACGCAAAGTACACGAACCCCGCTGCCGACGATTTGATGGAGAAGGCGCGCGTCGCCACTGAACAGGCGCAGCGCAAGGAACTCTATCAGCAGTTGCAGAAACTCGTCGTGGACGACGCCCCGCTCGTCTACTATCGCGCCGGCCTCTCGGTTATGCTGACGCGCCCGAACCTCCAGGGCATGGTTCTCTACCCGGACAACATCATGCGCTTCGAGACGGGCTGGTTCAAGTAAGCAATGGGGAGTGGGCGGTGGGCAGTGAGCAGTGGGCAGTTGAAAAGGGATGCGCAACGCGCGTTCATTGCGGTCCGTTGCGTTCTGCTCACTGCCCACTGCTCACTGCCCACTGGTTACTGATATGACCGCATACATCGTCCGTCGACTGTTGCTGATGATCCCGGTGGCGCTCCTCGTGAGCATCATCATCTTCACGTTGCTCCGCATCACGCCCGGCGACCCGATTCGCACCCTGCTCGGTGAGGAGCCGAATCCGGAGACCATCGCCGCGTTGCGCCACGAGTACGGCCTCGATCAGCCCATCCCGCTCCAGTACATCAACTGGATCGGGCGCTTCCTGCACGGGGACATGGGGCGGTCGCTACGCACGCGGCAGCCGGTGAGCGAGGCGATCTTCACGCGCCTCCCCGCGACGCTCGAACTCGGGCTGGCGGCGATCTGCTTCAGCCTGATTATCTCGGTGCCTATCGGCATCCTGAGCGCGACCAAGCGGAACTCCGTCTGGGACCTGATCGGCACGAGTTTCCCGCTGCTCGGCGTCTCGGTCCCGAACTTCTTCAGTGGCATCATCCTCATCCTCCTGTTCGCGCTCACCTTCCGCATCTTCTCGCCGGGCGGCTTCGTGGCATTCAAGGAGGATCCGGGGCAGAACCTGAAACACCTCATTCTGCCGATGATCGCCCTCGGCACGCCGAGTCTCGCGGTCAACATGCGCCTGATGCGCTCCGGCCTGATCGACGCCCTGGGGCAGGAGTACACCCGGGTGGCCCGCGCGAAGGGCTTGGGGGAGCGGGCGGTGGTGATCCGGCACGCCCTGAAGAACGCCTTCATCCCCTTCGTGACCGTCGTCGGCCTGCAAGTCGGCGCGATTCTCGAAGGGGCGTTCATCACGGAGACGATCTTCCTCTGGCCGGGCGTGGGCCGGCTCGCGGTGGACAGCATCGGCGGGCGGGATTACCCGGTCGTGCAGGGGATCGTGCTGATCAGCGCGCTCAGTTTCATGGGAGTGAACCTCATAGTCGATCTTCTGTACGCATTTCTCGATCCGAGGATCAAATATGGTTGATGCCGCCGCCCGTACAACCGCCGCGCCCGTCCCGCTCGCTGTGGCGCCGAAGCCGCGTCGCCTCTTCAGTTGGCGCACGATCCGCCGTCAGCCGCGCTTCCTGATCGGCGGCACGTTCATCCTGCTGCTCGTGCTCGTGGCAATCGCCGCGCCGCTGCTCGTGCGCACCGACCCGAAGGTCTCGCACCCGGCGGACGCCATCCAGAGCCCGAGCGCCCAGCACCTGATGGGGACGGACGATCTGGGCCGTGATGTGCTTGGACGCGCGATCTATGGCGCGCGCGTCTCGCTCGCGGTTGGGTTGATCGCCGTCAGCATCGGGCTGATCACCGGCGTGACGCTGGGGATGGTCGCGGGCTACACCGGCGGGTGGGCCGACCTGCTCATCCTGCGGGGGATCGACGCGCTGCTCGCTTTCCCCGCGCTCCTGCTCGCCATCGCCATCACTTCCGCGCTCGGGCCGAATCTGCGGAACACGATGATCGCCATCGGCATCGTCGCCATCCCCGTGTACACGCGCCTGACGCGCGGGCAGGTTTTGCAGGCGAAGCAGCGCGAGTACGTCGAGGCGGCGCGGACGGCGGGCGCGAGCCAGGCGCGCGTCGCGTTCCGGCACATCCTGCCGAACATCCTCAACCCGCTGATCGTGCAGGCGTCATTGAGTATCGCTTTCGCTATCCTCGCGGAGGCGAGCCTCAGTTTCCTCGGCCTCGGCGCGCAACCCCCAACGCCGACGTGGGGTGCGGACATTAACCACGCCCGCTCCTACCTCTCGAACGGCTTCTGGTGGATGAGCATCGGCCCCGGCGTCGCCATCCTGCTCACCGTCTTCTCCTTCAACATGCTCGGCGACAGTATCCGCGACATCCTCGACCCCCGGCTGCGGGATCGGTAGGTGGCCCTAACCCCCCGGACCCCTTCCCCACGGGGGAAGGGGGAGCGGTAATACATCGGCTCGTAGAGACGGTTCGTGAATCGCTCGCCCGCTCCAGCGTCTGTATGGCGGAAATTTGCGACACAGAAGTACCGGACGTACATATGTGCGACCATACTAAATGGCTTCGTTATTCCTAATTAATAGTGGCTTGACCTTAGCGATGCATCCGTTCGGTGCGTTGTTGCGTTCGGTTGGAGGGAGCCTACCCCCCGGCTCCTTCCGTCACTCGGCGTGGGAAGGGGAGGGGAAGTCTTTAAAGCACCGAGGCGTTCCTCATACGCCTCGGTATCGTGATGAGTGACCTCTTCCTCACGGGGGAAGGGGCCGGGGGTTAGGGCGATCCGGTACAATACGCACGACGACGCAACAACTCACCAAAGGAGAGAAACAGCATGGCGGGCGCGCAGACGAAGTATGACGTGGTGGTGATCGGCGCGGGCACGGCGGGGATGACGGCGGCGCGGATGACGGCGGAGGCGGGGCACAAGGTCGCGATGATCGAGGAGGAGCGGGTCGGCGGGGAGTGTCTGTACACCGGCTGCGTCCCGTCGAAGGCGCTGATCGAGTCCGCGAAGGTCTTCTTCCAGATGCGGCACGCGGCGGACTACGGCCTGCGGGCGGATGGGATCGCCGTCGATTTCCCGGCGGTGCTCGACCGGAAGGACAGGATCATCGCGGCGATCGCGAAGGGTGAGAACGCCGAGGTCTACCGCAATATCGGCATCGATGTGATCGAAGGGCAGGCGCACTTCCTCTCGGCACACACGCTCCAGGTGGGTGACCGCGAGATTCAGGCGGACGACATCGTGATCGCGACGGGGTCGGAGGAGAACGTGCCGCCAATCGAGGGGCTGCGCGAGGCCGGGTTCATGACGAATATCGAGGTGCTGCAAACCGCGTATGCGTTGCCGCGCTCGGTCGTCGTGCTCGGCGGCGGGCCGATTGGCTGCGAGTTCGCGCAGATCTTCGCCCGCTTCGGCATCCCCACGACGATTGTCGGGCGCAACGCGCGGCTCCTGCCGAAGGAGGACGTAGAGATGTCCGCCGCGATCAAGGAAATCCTCATCGCGGAGGGGATCACTGTCATGACCGGCACGGAGGCGAAGCGTGTCACCGTCGAGGGGAATGAGAAGGTCGTCGTCGGCGTCCGCGACGGCGCGGAAGTGACGGTGCGCGCGGAACTAATCATCGCCGCCGCCGGGCGCAAGGCGCGCATCGGGAACTTGCACACCGAGAACGCGGGCTTGGAAGTGAACACGAAGGGCATCCCCGTCACGGAGACGTTGCAGACGAAGGTGCCGCACAT
>JBBSII010000360.1:0-5235 GCA_038232175.1 Thermomicrobiales bacterium | reverse complement strand
CTTCAATGGAGAACGACCCGATGAGCATGGACATGGGCATGGATATGGAAGGCGCGGAGAGCCTGAGTTGGGAGGAACTCGACCGTGCGAACCGGGGCATCCCCATCGCCGCGACGACGCTCCCCGCCTCCCCGATGCAGACGGTGCAAGTCTGGTATGGCCGCGAGGCGAGCGGGCGGGTCGCCGCGCTGGCGATCCAGTTGGCGGTGCTCGAAACATCGCAGGGGCCGATGCAGAGCGTCATCATCAGCCGCGTGCGCGAGGATGAGGACGGCAAGACGCGCGTCTCCGCCACGCAAGTGACCGCGACGACGGTCGAGACCGCGCAACGCGATATGGAGAATCAGATTCGGAAACTGGAGGACGACGGTTTCGCCCCGGCGGTGCCGCCGAACACCTACGAGCCGGAGCCGTGGGGCGAGGAGCCGAAGCCGAAGCTCTTCATCCCGCCCGCCGGGTTCACACTGCCGGACCGAAAGCGGTAGATTCAGTAACGAGTAACGAGTAACGAGTCGATTTTCATACTCGTTACTCGTTACTCGCTACTTCTTAGCCCGCTTGGCCGCGCGGGACGATGCGCCACTGCATGACGGGGCTGGTGGTGAGCGACTTGTCGTCCGGCCCCGGATCGGTGCGGATGACGGCGAGGCGGGCGTAGCCGGATGAATCGGGCACCGCGCCGACGATCTCGGCGCGCTCCCACCCGCGCAGGCTGCGGCCACCGGTGATCTCGAACCCGCCGTCCGGGTGACGCATAACATGATAGGTCGAACCCGTCGCGGTGCTCGCCTCGAAAACTTCCCGATTACTCATCCAGCGCAACGCGCGCGTGAGCGCGATGGCGCGTTCTTCTTCCATTTCCATAGCGCTTGGCACTCCCACGATCGCACCGGCCATTCCCATAGCCGGAACCCCACGATGACACCCTTAAGGATACCGCGCACCGCCTGCGGGCGCAACGCTACGCTTCACCGTTCGGCATTGCGGCGAGTCGCTGTAACAACGCGAAGAGGAACCCACCTGCGCGCTTGCCGAGTTCGGCTTCGAGGGTTCGGAAGGTGCCCGCTTCCCCAAAGGTTGAGAGGGCGAGGAACTCGTTGTTGGAGATGTCCTTTATCGTCAGAAAGGGCAGATCATGAAGCGCGCAGATCTGGGCGATGGCGGCGGCTTCCATGTCCTCGCAGAGCGTGGCGTGCCGTGCGTGCAGGGCGCGCAAGGCGTCCGCGTCCTGCGTGAAGCGGTCGGCGGAGCCGACAGGGCCGAAGAAGACGCGCGGCGCACGGTGGGGCTGACCCGTAAGCCAGGTCACCTCCGGCCACGGCTCCGCCCGCCATTGCCCCAGGCCCGCGATAAATTCCGCGAGTGCGAGCAATGCGGTGCTGGTCGGAAACGCAGCGAGATTCGTCTCCTCATCCGCCCGCAGGCGCATTGGCTTATGCTCGAACATACCGCCCGGCCGGAGCCGCCCGTGATCGTACGCGACGCACGCCGTGCCAACGACGACATCTCCAAGCATGAGATCATCGCGATGTGCGCCTGTGCAGCCATAATTGAGGATGGCGCGGGGCGTATAGTGCGCGATCACCGCTTCCGTCGCCGTCGCCGCCGCGACCATGCCGACCCAACACGTCGTCAGCACGAGCGACATGTCGTTGAACGTGACGCGGTCGAAGCGACGCGGGCCCTGCGCATCTGTCCCCTCCCACCGCGCACCATGCTCACGCAGCAACCCCTCCAGATGCGTCATCTCCTTCGGCATCGCGACGATGATGGCGATTGGCGGCATGTCTCCCCTTTCTTAGCAACGAGAAGCCAGAAGCGGGATGTCGAAAGCGCGACCGGTCCAACGTGTCGCTTGCGAATTCTCTTCGCTGCTCAGCACTCCCCCTCAGTGCGCCTTGATCGCGACCTTGCGGATCGGCTCATCGTCGATGGTGTAGCGTCCGCTCATCGCGGCGATACCGTCCGCGACGCGCTCCAAAGGCAACTGGTGCGAGACGAATTGCTCGAACGGGTACTTCTTGCTCTCGATCAACTGCCGCGCCTGGACGAAGTGCGCGTGCGCGGACGCCCAGACGCCGTAGAGCGTGATCTGCTTGAAGGTGAAGTGCGCCCACGGGTTGAGCGGCACGTCGCCGACGTTCGTGAAATGGCCGCAGGTGACATACTGCCCGCCGCGCCGCAGCAGATCGAACCCTTCGGGCAGCGCGGCGAGCACGCCCGTCGCCTCGATGATGATGTCCGCGCCGTAGCCGTGGCCGGAGGCCTCTCGCACCATTTTTGCGCGCTCGGCGGGGTCGGTGATTGCGGTGATGTCGATGGTCAGGTCCGCGCCGAGTTCGCGGGCGAAGGCGAGGCGGTCGGCGGGCGCGCCGATGACGATCGTCTTGAACGCTCCGAGTTCCTTCGCGCCGATGAGCGCCATCAACCCAATCGGCCCTGCGCCCTGGATGACGACGGTGTCCCCGATGTGGTAGGTCGCGCGCCCCGCCGCGTGGAAGCCGACGGCGAGCGGTTCGAGGATCGAGGCCGCCTCCGTGCTCACGCCGTCCATGCGGTAGACCTTCGTGCCCGGCATGATCCACTGATATCCGGCGAACCCGCCCGTCACCTGGAGCGGCAGGTGCTTCATGCTCGCCGCCGCGAAGCCGTACGCGCCGAGGCCGGGCGAGAGGGTCGGTTGCTGCGCGATGGCGCCGAAGAAGTCATCGTTGTTGGCGATGCCCGGCTTAATGCCGATCAGGTCTCCCTCCTTCAGCGGGCGGCCCGTGCCGTCCACCGTGACGCCTTCGCCGAGCGCGACAATCGTGCCGACGATCTCATGACCGAGCACGACGGGCATCGGCACCGACGCCATGTGCCCCTGAAAGACGTGCACATCCGTGCCGCAGATGCCGCAGAGTTCCTGCCGGACGATGATGCTCCCCGGCGCGGGTTCCGGCACCGCCGCCTCCGTCACCGCGAAGTTCCCCTTCACGCCATCCAGCACCACCGCCCTACTCGTCAGGTCCATGGCTCCCCTCCCGTTGATGCGCTTCAATCTCCGTGGTTCGCGTGCAGTATAAAGCAATAGCCGTGAAGCGTTGAGAAGCCGGAAGCCAGAAACCAGAAACCACAAGCCAGAAACCACAAGCCAGAAACCAGATATTCACCCTGCGATTTCCGGCCACCTCCCCTCTGGGTTCTTCCCCTCTGGCTTCTGGCTTCCGGCTTCTTCTCGTCATTACGCCGCCCGCGTCTCCCGCCGCTCCTGCTCCCAGAGGTAGAGGGCGCGGGCGACTTCGCGCAGGAGGCGATCGTCGAAGTTTGGATGGGAGCGCAGTTCGGCGACCGGCACGTTAACGAGGTGCTCGGCGGTGTGGTAGCCCCGGCGATGGAGCATCGCGCAGACGCGCTCGCTCACCGCGAGACGATCCACCGGCGTCAGATGGCGCGTGAGGAAGCGATGAATCGCGACGACGATGCCCTCGATGGCGCAGATCATCAGGATGATGATGCCGAAGACGAGGCCCGCCCAAGTGGCAATCGAGAGCGCCATGAAGACACCAACGATGCCCGCGACGACCGGATTGACCTGCAAGAGCCAGTCCAGCAACTGCGGGATGAAGGTGAGGATGACGGCGGGCATCCCGGCGAGGATAAGACCGACCGCTTTCCGAACGGGATTGGTGGCGAAGGGGTCCGTCGTGGTGCTCATTGGCGCCGCAGTGGCGTAGTATCGACGGGCCAGTGCCGCGCTTGAGGTTCCCATCGCACAGCGCTTTCATCTGCAACAACGAATGGATCGACCCTGTGGAACCCTCTGATGTGCCCCGAACGCACCGTAACGCACGCATGGGGAGATGGCAAGGGGAATGCCATGAATATCTCGCGGTGCGCGCGGTTATTTCAATGTTTCATAGTTGATGCTCATGCGGCGGCGGCGCTCCTCCGCCGCTTTCACGGCGGCACCCGCCTCCGCCTCGGAGGCAATATAGCTAATCATGGCGTAGAGGCGCACGCGGTCGCCGAGCGGGGCGATCATGGAGACGGCGGGGCGCGCGGTGAGCGGGATCGACGCGAGCGCGGCATTCACCGCGCGCTCCAACGATGTCGCATCCGTCCCGCTGATGATCTTGGCGAAGAGCCGCCGCCCGGCGCTCCCCTCCATCGCCATCGGTTCCACTTCCTGTCCCTGTTCCTGTTCCTGTTCTTGTCCCTCGTTGCTCACGCTTCCCCCTCCGCTACACCCTAACACGGCGACGCACAATTGCGCCATTGTATCGCGGCATGTATCGTAGTCAGTAGTCAGTAGTCAGTAGTCAGTAGCCAGTAGTCGAGTAGTCGGTAGCTAGTAGCTAGTAGCCAGTAGTTGCCAGGAGGCGGGACAATCTCGTGTCGTGCACAACGCACCGAGGAACTCGGTAGATGACGTGCATGTGTCAAATCGCTGCTCGTTCGAGCGGCCCGCATCCAATATACTGGCTACTGGCTACTGACCTACGAGGAAGGCCCCATGCAGCGAGACTGGGACGCGCGCTATTCCCGGCAGGCGGCGCGGATGCACCTCACGGTCGTCTCCGGGCCGTCGTACCCGGCGCAGGCGGAGGGGTTCATCTCCCTGCGTAGCGGCGCGCCGCCCGCCGAGTGCATCCCGCGCGAGTGGCTGGAGCGCGGCATGGAGCGCGCGTGGGCGACGACGCAGGACATCTTCGGCTATCAGAACGCGATGGGCGCGTGGGACCTGCGCATGGTCGTCGCCGAGCGGATGCGCGCGCGGGGCTGCCTCGACGTGACGCCGAAGGATGTCATGCTGCTGAGCGGCGCGCAGCAGGGGCTGGACTTCCTCGCGCGCCTCTTCGTCAACCCCGGCGACCCCATCGCCATCGAGGACCCGGTCTACCCCGGTGCGATCCAGACCTTCGATCTCTGCGAGCCGCGCTACCTGCCCGTGCCCGTCCGCGACGACGGGCTTGACCTCGACGCGCTCGAAGCGACGCTGGGGCGCGAGCGGCCAACGTTCCTCTACACCGTCCCGACGTTCCAGAACCCGACGGGCGCGACGATGCCCCTCGCACGGCGGGAGCGGCTGATTGACCTCTGCCGCGCGCACGACCTGATCGTCGTGGAGGACGACCCGTACAGCGAGTTGCGGTTCGCGGGCCATTCCGTGCCGCCCCTCCGCGCGCTCGACGCAGATGTGATTTACCTCGGCACCTTCTCCAAGACGATCGCGCCGGGGATTCGCGTCGGCTG
>JBBSII010000359.1:0-5237 GCA_038232175.1 Thermomicrobiales bacterium | reverse complement strand
CGAAAATGGAAATTACGCCGGAGCCGAGCGTCCGCCTCTCCGGCCTCGTCACGGGCTACGAGAACAAGGTGCCGACGAACCTCGGCGTCGCAGGCGTCGGCGTCGCCGTCTTCGAGACCGACCCCGCCACCGGCGCGCGTCGTGGCGCGCCTGTGTATCAGGGGGCGACGGGCGCGGACGGCGCGTGGGGGCCATTCACCGGGCAGCCGACCGCGCAGTACGAGTTCGTCGTGCAGCAGCCGGGCGGGCCGGTGCGCCACTTCTTTCGGTCGCCCTTTCCACGGTCGTCCTCGGTCGTCTCGATGCGCCTGTTCGAGGACGCGCCGCTGCCGGGTCAGGGGTTGGTCATCTTCACCCGCCCGCGCGGCTACGTCGCCACCGGGCGGGACAAGCATTCGCTCGATGGCGCGCCCGTCCCCGGCGTCAAGGAGGGCGTGCCGACGGACGCCTCGTTCAAGGTGCCGATCAGCGGGCCGGAACGCGCCGTCCCGGCCTCGCTCAACGGCGAGTCGCTGACCCTCCGCGCGATCCCCGGCGAGGTCGTCTACGCCGAGTTCCATTACTGATCGGGGCGTTTGGTTGCGGAGCGGGGTGGTTCACAGCCACTCGTGCATCTGTTCTACCGTCAGATTGCCACCGCAGACAATTGTACCAACGAGCCGGTCGCGGAAGAGTGTGGGATGATCGAGCATCGCGGCGACACCGACCGCCCCGGACGGCTCCGCCACCACCCCGGCGTGGCGGTGGATCAGGCGCATCCCCCGGATAATCGTCTCGTCGCGCACGAGGAGCGCATCGTCCACGAGGTCACGCAGGTCCGCGAGCGCTTCCGGGACTGGCACGCGCACCCCGATGCCGTCGGCGATGGTCTGCATCTGTTCGTGGACGATCACCCGACCCGCACGCCACGATTCGACCATCGCCGGCGCTCCAGCAGTCTGCACGGCGATGATCCGTGTCCCTGGGCTGCGGGCTTTCATGACCCGGGCGATCCCCGCCAGCATCGCGCCGTTGCCGAGCGGCACGAGCAGCGTGTCGATATGCTCCGGGAACGCGAGGAGTTCAAGCCCGATCGTGCCTGCCCCCTCCCCGGTGGCGGGGTCGAGACTATCCTCGATCATGCGCGCGCCGGATTGCGACGCGAAACGCCTGGCTTCGATCTTGGCGGCATCGAAATCCTCGCCGTGCAGCACGACGTTCGCGCCGAGCGCACGCATCCGTTCGACCTTGAACGGATTCGCGTTGACGCTCGCGTAGACCGTCAGCGCGAGGCCGCGTTTGCGGCAGGCGTACGCCATCGCCTGGCCGAAATTCCCCGCACTGGCACAGACGAGGCGCGCATCGGTGGGGAGCTGCGAGACGCAATAGTCCGCGCCCCGCCCCTTGAACGAACGGAGCGGGTTGAGCGTCTCGATCTTCAGCACGAGCCGCACACCCAGTTCATCTCCGAGCGGTTCGCACACAAACTGCGGCGAGTGCAGGAACACCGGGTCGATGATGCGTGCGGCCTGCTCGATCCGTTCGAGCGACAGGCGATGCGGCGATGGTGTCACGCGCATCCTCCCACGGCAAATACCCTCCGATATCGCTTCGTCCACCGCCACGGTGGTTTCGACAATTCGCGTCCCACGATGCAACGGTATCATAACCGCGTGCGATGGGGGTGGCACCCACGTTGCGGAAGACATGGCAACAGCCTGCCGGTGAAATCTCCCCGCATTGCTGCAACTGAGTTCACCGTATGGTACTATGCGCATGTACGCATGACCCTCGGTATCGGCAAAGGAGCAGGTTCATGGCCAGCCTCACTGCCATCGCGGCGCTGACCGATCATCGCAGCGTCGGCCTCACCGATGACGACGCGATCCGCATGTTTGAACTGATCCTCCGCACGCGCGAAATTGACGAGCGGATGTGGGCGCTGAACCGGCAGGGGAAAGTGCCCTTTGTCGTGCCGTGCAAGGGGCAGGAGGCGGCGCAGGTCGGCGTCGCGTGGGTGCTCGACCCCAGCAAGGACTGGCTCTTCCCCCATTACCGCGACCTCGCACTCGCGCAGTGGTTTGGCTTCACCATAGACGAGTTGTTCCTGATGTTCTTTGCGAAGGGGACGGACATCGTCAGCGGCGGGCGGCAGATGACGCACCACTTCGGCTCACAGGAGCGGCACATCGCCTCGATCTCCGCGCCGCTCGGCACGCAGATTCCGCACGCCGTCGGCGGGGCGTACGCCCTCCGCTTGCAGGGGAAGACGGACGCCGTCACGGTGACATGCTTCGGTGAGGGGACGAGCAGCAAGGGCGATTTCTACGAGGCGTGCTCGCTCGCCGCGCTGCACAAACTGCCCGTCCTCTTCGTCTGCGAGAACAACGAGTACGCCATCTCCGTCCCGATGCACAAGCAGTCCCCCGTGCCGAATGTGGCGGATCGCGCGGCGGCGTTTGGCTTCCCCGGCGTGATCGTCGATGGGACGGACCCCTTCGCGGTCTACGCTGCGGCGCGGGCGGCGCGGGAACGGGCAATCGCGGGGGACGGGCCGACGCTGATCGAGGCGAAGATGTACCGCCTGCTTCCCCACACGAGTGACGACAACGACATGACGTACCGCAGCCGCGAGGAGGTGCAGCGCGCGGAGGAGCGCGACCCGCTCCGGCGCATCCTCGCGTACGTGCAGGAGCGCGGTCTCATCTCCGAGGGCGGCGTCGCGGAGATGCGCACCCGCATCCGCGCGGAGATCGCGGCGTCGGTGACGGCGGCGCAGGCCGCGCCCGACCCCGACCCCGCGACCGTCACGGATCGCGTCTACGCACTCGTCGAGGAGGGAATCTGATGGCCGTGTCCACCCGATCTGATCGCCGCACGAAGGATACCGAGGTCGTCGCGCCGCGCCACGGGATAGCGGCGGATATCTACCACAGCCACGCGCCCGCGACGCACGGCCTCTTCTCCCCGCCGACCGACGCCTCCGAGAACGCCGCCCGCACGGGCGCGACGATGATCGAGGCGATCAATCAGGCGCTCGTGGAGGAGATGGAGCGCGACGCGCGCGTCTTCGTCCTCGGCGAGGATGTCGGGCCGCGCGGCGGCGTCTTTGGCGCGACGAAGGGGCTGATCGAGCGGTTCGGCGCGGCGCGTGTGCTCGACACGCCGATTGCCGAGAGCGGCTTCACCGGCTTCGGCATCGGCGCGGCGATGCTCGGCATGGTGCCGGTGATCGAGATTCAGTTCGTCGATTTCATCATGTCCGCGCTGGACCAGATATTCAGCGAGATGGCGAAGATGCACTACCGCACGAACGGCGACGTGCGCCTGCCGATGGTCGTGCGCACGCCGATTGGCGGCGGCGTCCACGGCGGGTTCTACCACTCGCAGTCGCCGGAGAATCTCTTCGTCATGCCGGGGTTGAAGGTCGTGATGCCCTCCACGCCCGCCGACGCGAAGGGGCTGCTCAAGGCGGCGATCCGCGATCCGAACCCGGTCGTCTTCCTCGAACACAAGCGGCTCTATCGCTCCCTGCGCGAGTCGGTGCCGGACGACGACACGATCATCCCCATCGGCGTCGCCCGCGTCGCGCGGCCCGGCATGACGCTCTCCGTCATCACCTACGGCGCGATGGTGCACGAGGCGGTGAAAGCGGCGGACGCGGCGATGGGCGACGGCATCGACGCGGAGGTGCTCGACCTGCGCTCCTTGCAGCCGTACGACCGCGCGGCGGTGCTCGCGACGGTGACGAAAACGCACCGCGCCCTCGTGGTGCACGAGGCGAGCAAGACGAACGGCTTCGGCGGCGAGGTCGCGGCGTTCATCGCGGAGGAGGCGTTCACGGAGTTGGACGCGCCCGTGCGCCGCCTCTGCGCGCCGGACGCCCCTGCCATGCCCTACAATCACCTGCTAGAATCTGCATATCTGGTTGACGCGGCGAAGATCGGCGCCGCGATGTGCGAACTCGCGGCATTTTAAGGAGTAGACGGCATGGCAGACGCACACGGCGGCACCGCCGCGACGATGACGCGGCCCGGATTGTCCCCGGTCACCTTCCCCCAACTCGGCGAATCCGTCGTCGAGGGGACGGTGTTGCAGTGGATGGTCAACATTGGCGACACGATCGACGAGGATCAACTGCTCACCGAGATCGAGACCGAGAAGGTCGTCGCGGAGATTCCGTCGCCGTTCAAGGGCGTCGTGCGCGAGTTCGCCGTCGAGATCGGGCAGACCGTCCCCGTTGGCACGACGCTCCTCTGGATCGAGACGGACGCGGCAGCCGCAGCCGCCGCGCCCGTGCCAACGGAACCCGCTGCGGAACCCATCAAGAGTGAGCCGGAGACGGATACCGTCACGGCGCAGATGACGGCGGCGGCGGCGGAGCCGGACCGGACGGTCTCCCCCCCGACGAACGGCAATAGCGGCAATAGCGGCAGCAACGGCGCGAAGGCGGCATACACCGAGTCGTCCGACGCGAGCAAGATGTACTCCCCCGCCGTCCGCAAACTGGCGATGGAGTTCGGCATCGACCCCGCGACCCTCAAAGGCTCCGGCGCCGGTGGCCGCGTCACGCGCGAAGACATGATGAAGGCCCACGAAACCCAGACGAGCGCCGCGTCACAAGCGCCGAGCACTGAAGAAACTCCGGCACTGGCCGAAGCGCCCGTCGCCCCTGCACCCGTACCGGCGGCAGAGACCGCTCCTGCTTCCCCTCAGTCCTCCCTTTCGTCCTCCCCGCAAGGCGATCTCATCCCGATGACCGCCATTCGCCGCCGCACCGCCGAGGCGCTCACCCGCGCCGCGCAGACGATCCCGCAGGCCGCGTCGTGGGTCGAGGTGGACGTCACGGACCTCGTCGTGCGGCGCGACGCCGAGAAGAGGGCGTTCCTCCAGCGCGAGGGCGTGCCACTGACGTACCTGCCCTTCTTCGTGATGGGCGCGCTTGCCGCCATCCGGCAGTACCCGATCATCTCCTCCCGCTGGACGGATGAGGGCATCCGCCTGATGCGGCAGGTCGGCATGGGCATCGCGGTCAGCACTGACGAGGGCTTGACGGTGCCGGTGATCCACAACGCGGGCGACTACTCGATCACCGGCCTCGCGAAGAAGTTGCACGACGTGATTAGCCGCGCGCGGGACAGCAAGCTGAAGATTGACGACATCCAGGGCGGCACGCTGACGCTGACGAACCCCGGCAGTTTCGGCTCGCACACGACGATGGCGATGGTCCGGCCCAACGAGTCGTGCATCTACTCCGT
>JBBSII010000358.1:0-5246 GCA_038232175.1 Thermomicrobiales bacterium | reverse complement strand
CTCAGCCTGACCATCGAGCAGCCGGGTGCGAAACTCGCTGAGGACCGAGGCGTCGAAGCCGGGATCGGTCAGTTCGAGGCGGAGGACGTATTTCCAGTCGATCCGGCTCCGGAGGGCATCCGCCGCGCGGCGGTCGGAGAGACCTTCGGCGAACTGGAGGATGGTGATGAGGGCGAGACGCCACGGCGCGAATGCTGGCTGCCCGTGGGCGGGAAACAGTGCCACGAAGAGATCGTCGGTAAAAAGCGTGCCGAATTCGTCCGCCAAGCGAAGGTAGGGATGGCCCTTGGGGAAGGCGGCCTGCGCGATACGGACGGTTTCTTCGGGGATCGGGCTGATGGTGTCGGGGCGGAGCATGGCCATCCTCCTGGTCGGTACTGTCGGTGACATCGGAGCGCCGGAGGACAGCCTATCAACCTCTCTCTGACTTCGCCAGCAGTATCGAGATTGAAGAACTTCAGGTACGGTAAATCCATAAACGTCCGTGGCATGGTGGGCTCACCTCCGATAAAAAACGCCCGACTTGGTGCCAACTCGTATTAGTGTACGTTCACACAAGAGCAATGTCAATAGGCAGGGTAATGCATGTAGGAGAGCGCAATACAACCAGTCAACACGTTGGCTGGCTGGCAGGTTGGCTGGTTAGCAATAAAGACAGCTAACAGGTTAGCGAGGTTCAAGGCGACATATCGCAGGAGATTATGCGGCAGAATACCGCGTAACCTTCTCCGCCATAGAAATCGCGGCAGGGGACACCCGCTTTCAAGCGGGTGGTGAATGCCGCATCTCCTTTCAGACAGTAGACACGTCGCGTGTGTCTATGATATAATCACACACATGAAGGTGCAGCATACGCGACCTCCTTCCTACCACATCACGTATCACTTCGTTTGGACGCCGAAGTATCGTCGTGCTGTACTCGAAGGCGCGGTAGCTGAGCGGCTTATCGCGCTGCTCGAAGAACAGATTCCTGCTCTGGGTGGCGAGATTGTGGAACTGGTCGTGCGTCCCGATCACGTTCACCTGTTTGCCTCGTTCCCGCCTACGTGGTCGCCGCACCAGATCATGCACCGCTTGAAGGGGGCAACCAGCCGTACGCTCAGGCAAGAGTTTCCCGCGCTGAAACGACGGCTGCCGTCCCTGTGGACGCACGCCTACTATGTTGGCACTGCGGGAGCGGTATCGAGTGAGACGATCCGCCGCTACATTGAAGCGCAGAAGGGGGTATAGATGCGCCGCGCCTACCGCTATCGTCTCTATCCCACGAAGGCGCAAGCCGCCGCGATAAGCGAATCGGTCGAGACGCATCGCACCCTGTACAATCGTGCGCTTGCCGAACGGAAGGCGGCATACGAAGGGCAGGGGCGCCCCGTCCGCTACTGTGAGCAGTCCGCGCACCTGAAAGAGGATCGTCCCGCTAACGATTATCTTACCCGGACGAACTTCTCGTCCTGCCAAGCGACCTTGCGCCGTCTCGATAAGGCATTCGTCGCGTTCTTCCGGCGCATCGCATCGGGAGACAAGCCGGGTTATCCGAGGTTTCGCGGTCGTGGCCGCTACAACACTGTTGAGTTTCCGTCGTACGGGGACGGGTGCAAACTCAAAGAGCGCCGCGTCTACTTCCAGCACATCGGCGCGGTGAAGGTCAAGATGCATCGCCCGATTGAGGGCGCAATCAAGACTGTCTCGTTCACCGAAAGCGCGGGACACTGGTTCGTCGTTTTCTCCTGCGAGTTGCCCGATGTGCTGCTCCCCCTTCCGCAAACCCCGCTATCGGGATTGATCTTGGCCTGAAAGCCTTCCTTACCACGTCGGACGGCGAGCAGGTCGCGCCGCCGCAGTTTTACCGGAAGGCGCAAGCGAAACTGCGACGGGTGCAACGGCATCTGTCGCGCTGCCAGAAAGGGAGCAACCAACGCCGCAAGAGACGGACACGGGTTGCTCGATTGCACCAACACGTCGGCAATCAGCGGCGCGACTGGCAGCACAAGACCGCGCTCGATCTCGTGCGACGGTACGGCGTGATCGCCCACGAATCGCTGAACGTCAAGGGCATCGCCCGCACGCGGCTGGCGAAGTCTACTCACGATGCGGGATGGACACAGTTTATCGGCATTCTCGGACAGAAGGCAGCATGCGCCGCTGTTGCGATGATCGCCGTTAATCCCCGGAACACGACGCAGGCGTGCAGCAATTGCGGGTGCTTGCCCGCTGTGCCGCTCACACTCAAAGATCGTGTCTACCACTGTGCCTCCTGCGGTCATGTCGCGGACAGGGATGTGAACGCCGCGACGAATATCAAAACGCTTGGACTGGCAAGCCAACGAAAGGAGTGATATACTTACGACTGTGGCATCGAAAGTCGTAAGTCGAGGACGGTGAACGTTGTACAATCTGACGCAGAAGACCCGAATAGAGAAGGAGCAATGCATCGCTTGTGGTTCCCCTGCCGCGAAGGGAAGATTCTGTGTTTCTTGCGCGGAAAAGCGCAAGGTAACACAAGCGGTTCGGGTCGCACAACGAAGGGCGTTGGGTCTCTGTACTGCGTGTGGCTCTCCCATTGTGGAGGGGCGAGCGAAATGTGCGGCATGTGCCAAGCGAGACCTGAGATATGCGTCCACCGCACGCGACAGGCGGCTGGAGGCCGGGATGTGTGTTCAGTGCGGTAACAACGAACCTCTCCCTTCTCTCAAGAACAATGAGAAATATCGCCTGTGCGAGACGTGCTATCTTAAGAAGATGTCTCGTCAATCGCTTGGTACGGATCGGCATTGGGCAACACTTCGGGAAAAACTTGCTACACAGCAATACTGCTGTGCGTACACTGGTGAGGCATTGGTGCTGGGGGTCAATGATTCCCTTGACCACATCCTTCCAATGCATCATTTTCCCGACAGCGCGAGAACCCCTGCCAATGTGGAGTGGGTGACGCGAGAAATCAATGAGATGAAACGAAACCGGACACCGGAGCAGTTTCTTACGTTGATCCACCGCATCCTCCGTTATCGGGAATCCGGCTCGGACTGAGCCGTCAGATGCTAACCCCGGCAGTAGTCGCGGTTGTCTGAGAAGCCCCCGGATTTATCCGGGGGAGTGGTCACCGGTGTTATTCTCCGCAATGCTCGCGATGACTTCATCCGGGAAGGCATAAAGCGCGGGCACCCCCCCCGTGTGGATGAAGACAACAACGCTTTCCCGTCCCAGCCGCCCGGTGCGCGCGTGATCGATCAGCCCGGCCATCGCCTTCCCAGTGTAGATCGGGTCGAGCAGCAGCCCCTCGGTGCGCGCGGCCAGCTTGATCGCCGCGAGGCCGCCGGGCGATGGCCGCCCGTATGCTGTCTCGACGTAATCGTCATAACTCTCGACATCCGCCTCGGACACGGGGACTTCCAAGCCAAGCGCATGTGCGGCGTCGCGTACCCCGCGCATCGCGCCGGAGACACGATCCGCCGTGCGATTCTGGCTAATCGCGATCGGTCGAAAGGCCTTGCCAAGCAGGATGCGTCCCAGAATCAGCCCGGCGTGCCCCTTGTTGCCGGACGCCATGTACAGGTGCGTCGGCTCCTGGCCGATCGCCGCCATCTGTTCGACGATCTCCAGTGTGCAGAGCAGATACGCGAGGGCGGAACCGAGTGCGAATGCACCGGCGTGATTCATCACATAGGGGCGATGCCCAAGCTGCCGCTGTTCCGCCGCCGCCTCGTGGAGCGCGCGATCCATCGCGGCGTGATCGCTCGTGAGAAAGCGGACCTCCGCGCCGAGCAGGCGGTCGATAAGGATATTGCCCTCCCAACTCCAGTCGCGATCCTGTCCCTGTCGCAGAATGAGGATGGTGCGCATGCTGAGGATATTGGCTGCCGCCGTCGTCTGTCGTGCGGAGTTCGACTGCGCTTCGAGACCGGCAATGATGACATCGGCGCCCTCGGCCACGGCCTCGGCCAGCCGGAACTCCAGGTTCCGCGTCTTGTTTCCCCCGAACGCGAGGCCCGTCAGGTCGTCCCGCTTCACGTACAGGTGGCCGATGCCGAGTTCTTTCGCGAGGCGGGACACCTCCTGGAGCGGTGTTGGCAGTAATGCGAGCGACACGCGCGGTAACCGCGCGACCCGCTGCCGAATCTCCGCGATCGTGATGGGTGCCGTGACCGGCTCATGCGCTTCATGTACGGACATTGGTGGTTCTCCTCCTGCTATTGTCGAGGGTCGATTTTCCTCTCGCCCAAGTCGCTCATCTCGCCTGATCTGTCTGCGATATTCTGAGAGTCAGTGCTCGCCCGCCACCCGTCGGGGGTCCAGCGCATCGATAAGGCCATCGCCGAGCAGGTTGAACGCCAGCACGAGCAGGGCAATTGCCAGCCCGGGGAAGAAGACGAGGTGCGGCGCGGACGAGACGTACGTGCGCCCGCGACTGAGCATCACCCCCCACTCCGGGGTCGGCGGGCGCACCCCCAGACCGAGGAAGCCGAGCGCCGAGGCGACCAGGATCGTCGTGCCGATGCCGAGCGAGATCTGGACGATGAGCGACGGCAGCACATTTGGGAAGAGATGGAGGCGGAAGATGCGGAGATCCCCCGCGCCGCCGACGCGCGCCGCCTGCACGAACTCCTGCTCGCGCAAGGTCAGCACGACCGCGCGCGTCAACCGGGCAAAGGCGGGGATGGATGTCACCCCGACCGCCAGGACCACACTCGTTACCCCCGCCCCCAGTGCGCTGACGATCGCGATGGCGAGGACGACGCTCGGAATGGTGAGGAGCACAGCGACGGTGCGCATGAGCGCCAAATCCCACCAGCCGCCCCGGTAACCGGCGACCATCCCAACCGGCACGCCAATCGCGCACGCTATCGCCATCGCGGCGACGCCCATCAACAGGGAAATCCGCGCCCCGTACGCGATCCGGGTCAGGAGATCGCGGCCGACGTCGTCCGTGCCGCACAGGTGCGCGAGCGACGGCGGCTGCAAGCGGTCCCCCAATGCTGGTTTCGTCGCGTCATAGGGGGAGAGGCGCGGCCCGAGAATGGCAAGCAGGATGAACAGCACGATGAGACTCGCCCCGGCGAGGGCGATGCGATTGCGCGCGAGCCGTGTGACCACCCCTTGCCGGGATCGGGTCTCAGGAAAGGCGACCGCCGCATCCGTATGCGGTGCCGGGAGCGCCGAAATCTGGTCGTTATGCATAGCGGACTCGCGGATCGAGGATGGCGTACAGGAGATCGACCGCGAGGTTAACGATCAGCGCGAGGAGGGCG
>JBBSII010000357.1:0-5249 GCA_038232175.1 Thermomicrobiales bacterium | reverse complement strand
CTTGCTTCGTGCGGCGTTTCCGCACCGGGATGAAGGAGCAACCCAATGTCCGGACATTCAAAATGGTCCTCGATTAAGCATCAGAAGGGCGCAAAGGACGTGCAGCGCGGCGCGCTCTTCACGAAACTGGCGCGCGAGATTTCCGTCGCGGTGCGCGCAGGTGGCAGCGGGGACCTGGAGGCGAATTATCGCCTGCGGCTCGCTGTCCAGAAGGCGCGCGGCAACAACATGCCGAGCGACAACATCGAACGCTCGATCAAGAAGGCGCTCGGCGCGGACGACAATACGACCTACGATGAGGTGCTGTATGAGGGCTTCGGCCCCGGCGGGGCGGCGATCCTCGTGCAGGCGCTGACCGACAACCGGAACCGCACGGTCTCCGAGGTGCGGAGCGCCTTCACGAAGTACGGCGGCAACATGGGCGAGTCCGGCTCTGTTGGCTGGATGTTCGCGAATCGTGGCGTCATCACTATCGGCGTCGATGGCAAGGACCCCGACGATGTCGCGCTGATGGCGATTGACGCGGGCGCGTCCGATGTCGAGCCGTCCGACGATCTCCTCGAGGCGTACACCGAGCCGCAGGACCTCAAGGCTGTGGAGGACGCGATCCGCGCGATGGACCTCCCCATCGAGGAGGCGGGCCTCCAATACGTCCCGTCAATGACGGTCGCGCTCGACGATGGCCAGACCGTGCAGGCGTTGCGGCTGATCGAGAAACTGGAAGAACTCGACGACGTGCAGCAGGTCTATTCCAATCTGGAAATCTCCGACAGCGTGATGGCGCAGGCGGGCGCGTAGGCAGTCGCAATCGAGGTTCCTGATGGTCGTCGTGACGCTAGGCATTGATCCGGGGACGGCGATCCTCGGCTACGGCGTGGTGCAGGGCGACTCCGACCCGGAGGTTGTCGCCTACGGTGTCATCCGCACCGACAACTCGATGACGCCGGAGAAGCGGTTGCAGCGGCTCTACGATGCGGTCTCGCGCCTGATCGCGGAGCACCTGCCGGATGCCGTCGCGGTCGAGCAACTCTTCTTCTCGAAGAATGTCACGACGGCGCTGCCGGTGATGCAGGCGCGCGGCGTCGTCCTCCTCGCGGCGGCGCGTGCGGACTTGCCCGTCTCGGAGTATCGCCCGATCGAGGTGAAGCAGGCGATCACGGGATACGGCCGGGCGGACAAGGCGCAGATGCAGGAGATGGTGCGCATCCTCCTGCGGCTGGAGACGATCCCACAGCCCGACGACGCCGCCGACGCGCTCGCCATCGCCATCTGCCACGTCCATTCGCAGCGATTCCAACGTGCCACCCACGCGGTGGCGGTGCCGAATGTCCGCATCCGGCCCGCGTAAGCCCCGGACGCGGCGCGTTCGCCTCGATCAACTGCTGGTGGATCGTGGCCTCGTCGTGAGCCGCAGTCAGGCGCAGGCGCTTATCCTCGCCGGGCAAGTGCGGATCGGCACGGACGTCCCCACGAAGGCGGGCGCGCTCGTCCCGGAGACGTGCGACCTGCGCGTGATCGCCCCACCGCGCTTCGTCAGTCGAGGCGGGGAGAAACTCGATCACGCGCTCGTGGTGTTTGACATCGCGGTCGCGGGCCGCGTCTGTGCCGACTTCGGCGCGAGCACGGGCGGCTTCACGGATTGCCTGCTGCAACGGGGCGTGGCGCGCGTCTACGCGATCGACGTGGGGTACGGGCAACTTGATTACCGCATCCGGCAGGACGCGCGCGTTGTCGTGATGGATCGCACGAACGCGCGGTTCGTGGCCGAACTGCCGGAGCGCGTCGCCCTCACCGTCATCGATGTCTCGTTCATCTCGTTGTCGCTTGTGCTCCCAGCGGCCATCGCGGTCGGGGACGACCGGAAGGAGATCGTCGCGCTGATTAAGCCGCAGTTCGAGGCGGGGAAGGGCGTGGTCGGGCGCGGCGGCGTCGTGCGCGACCCTGCCGTGCACCGCGCTGTGCTACAATCCGTCGTCATGGAAGCGGAGCGGCATGGGCTGTCGCTGCGGGGGCTGACCGCCTCACCGCTGCGCGGACCGGCGGGCAACATCGAATTCCTCGGGCACTGGTGCATTGGGGTCTCCGGTGACGCTGCGGACGCCGCGTCGCTCATCGCGACCGCGATGCGGGAAGCGCCGGGAAAAGAGCAATAGCGAGGTGGCGTGGCATGACGACGCGCGGGAGCGCCAACGCAATTGGGATGCTCGTCCACCCCGAGAACCCCGCCGCACAGGAAACGGCGCGGCGCATCCGGGAACATCTGGACGCCGACGCGATCCCCTGCTGGGAGGAATCGACGCGCGTGACGGACGTGGCCGAATCCGTCCTCGCGACGACGCGCCTGCTGCTGGTTCTCGGCGGTGACGGGTCGCTGATGCGTGCGGCGCAACTGACCGCGCCGCGCGATATCCCGGTCGTCGCTGTCAGCCTCGGTCGGCTCGGCTTCCTCGCGGAACTGACGCCGGAGAACGCGGTGGATTTGTTGCCCCAATTCCTTGCGGGTAACTACTGGCTCGACCGGCGGTTGATGCTCGAAGTGACCGTTCGGCGCGCGGACGGCACGACGCAGATGGCGCTCGCGGCGAACGATGCAGTGGTGACGAACCCACGACCGTCGCGCGTGCTCGACATCACCTGCGCGGTCGATGACGCGCCCGTGACGACCTTCGTGGCAGACGCCTTCATCGTCTCGACGCCGACGGGTTCGACGGCATACAACCTCGCGGCGCACGGCCCGATTGTCGCGCCGTGGACGAAGACGATGATCCTCACGCCCGTCGCGCCGCACCTCAGTTCGATTGACTCGCTCGTCATCTCCTCGGACGCGCGGGTGACGCTGCGGGCGTGGTCGCGCGAGGGCGCGGTGCTCACATCGGATGGGCAGATGGATATTCCGCTGGCTCAGGGTGATGAGGTGCACATCTGCGGCTCGCGCCACACGCTCGCGCTCGCGCGGGTCAATCCCCGCAATCACTTCTACGCGACGCTCGTCAGCCGCCTGATCCGCCGCGAGCAGTGGAACACGAATGCCCCCGCAGGATCGTAAGCGGGACCCATTCGCGGCCATCCGCGCGGCGCTGGCGTCGGAGCGCCCCGAAGGTGCGACCGATGCCGCGCGGACGCTCCGGCTCGACAGCGCGCGTGAGGCGCGGACCGGCATCCCGGAAGTGATCTACGCGCCCGGAAAAACTGCCACCCAACTGATCGATGCCGCGCGCGGATTGGTCGCGGCGAATGGGCGCGCGATTATCAGCCGCGTCGGCGTGGATGCGGTTGACGCACTCCGCGCCGCATTTCCCGATCCTGATTACACCGTCACTCTCGGTGTGGGGATGCGCACTGCGACGGTCGAAGCGTCGGGGTATATCCCGCTCAACGCGGGTGGGCGCGTCGGCATCCTGACGGCGGGCACATCGGACGTGCCGACGGCGGATGAGGCGCGCGTGATGGCAGGTGCAATGGGGTGTGACGTGCGCATGGTCGCGGATGTCGGCGTGGCGGGGCTGCACCGGCTGTTCCGCCCGCTGGAAGACCTCTTCGCGTGGGGCGCGGACGCGCTCATCGTTGCGGCGGGGATGGACGGCGCTCTGCCCTCCGTCGTGGCGGGCCTGTCGCTCGTCCCGGTGATCGGCCTGCCAACGCCGATTGGCTACGGCGTTGGCGCGGGCGGGGTGGCGGCGTTGCACGCGATGCTCCAGTCGTGCGCGCTGGGTCTCGTCGTCGTCAACATCGACAATGGCATCGGCGCGGGCGTCGCGGCGGCACGGATCGCCAACCAGTCAGCAGCGGCGCAACGCCGTGACGGTTCATCCCGGCTTGATCGACCCCCAACCCCGCGCGGCGAGTAGCGAGCGCGCCATCGTGATCGGGTCGCTCCGCCCCTCGACGAGCGCCTTCATCGCCACCTGCGCCGTTCCGGGATGCGTCAGGTAACGATCGACCGCGCTTCGCACCTCGTTGTGGACGAGCGCCTGCACCTCCGCCCAGAGTCGCCGCGCGGCGCGGACTTCGCCGTCCGTCGAAGTCGCTAAGGCGACGCGATGCGCCTCGATGGCGTCCGCCAGCGCGGCGACGCCCTCCCCGGTTTGTGCCGTCGTCGCGAGGACGGCGGGCGTCCATGTCTCGCGGTTCCCCGCCGCCTCGGCCACGTCATGGAGGTCGGCGAGGGCGGCGCTTGCGCCCGGCAGGTCGGCTTTGTTGACGACGAAGATGTCCGCGACTTCGAGCACACCCGCCTTGAGCGCCTGCACCTCGTCGCCCGACGCGGGCGTCTGCACGAGCACGACCGTCGCGGCGACGGAGGCGACGGTGACGCCATCCTGCCCGGCCCCGACCGTCTCAATGATGACGCGCTCGTAGCCCGCGACATCCATCAGGCGGGCGGTCTGCATCGTCGTCAGCCCGAGGCCGCCGTGATAGCCGCGCGCCGCGCTCGACCGGATGAAGACCTTCGGGTCCGCCGCTGCGCGCTGCATTCGAATGCGATCGCCGAGCGTCGCGCCCCCCGTGCGCGGGCTGACGGGATCGACCGCGATCACGCCGACGGAGAGATCACGGCTCCGGTACTCGCGCACGAGTGCGTCGGTCAGCGTGCTCTTGCCCGCGCCGGGAGGGCCGGTGATGCCGACGACGTGCGCCCGCCCGCGCGATGCGAAGAGGCGCTCGGAGATTTGCAGGCCGTCGGGATCGCCCGCCTCGATGAGCGAGATGCCCCGCGCGAGGGCGACGCGATCACCGGCGCGAATCCGATCAACAAGGCCGCTGACGCGGTCGGTGGGCTGCTCCGCGCTCATTCCATGCCCCGCGTGCCGAGGTGACGGTTGCGCGGTGCGTTGTCGCGGATGAAGGCGATGCTGGTCGCCAGCGGCGTGCCGGGGCCGAAGACCGCCGCGACGCCCGCCTCCGTCAACTGCGCGATGTCCTCGTGCGGGATGATCCCCCCCGCGACAATCAGGATGTCATCGAGACCGACCGCGCGGAGACCGGCGATCACGCGCGGGAAGAGCGTCGCGTGCGCGCCGGAGAGGCTGCTGAGGCCGAGCACATCGACATCCTCCTGAATTGCCGCCTCCACGACCATCTCCGGCGTCTGATGCAGGCCAGTGTAGATCACTTCCATGCCACTGTCGCGCAGCGCGCGCGTCAGCACCTTCGCGCCCCGGTCGTGCCCGTCGAGGCCGACTTTGGCGATCAGGACGCGGATTGGCCGATTCTCCATAGAAACCTCCGCTTGGTTCGGGGTTCGGGGT
>JBBSII010000356.1:0-5257 GCA_038232175.1 Thermomicrobiales bacterium | reverse complement strand
TGGTGCCGTCGGAGACGGCGGTGACGGACACCGCGCTCGCGGGCATCGCACGTGTCGTGGTCACGGCAGCCGCCGAGCGTGGCGACCGGTTGCGCGGCCTGGTGACGACGGGCGGCGCGACGACACTCGCCGTGTGCAAGGCGGCAGATGTTCACCTGCTGCATGTCGTGGATGAGATTCTGCCCGGTGTGCCCGTCTCCGTGATGACCGATGGTACGCTCGCGGGCGTGCCGATTGTGACGAAGTCCGGCGGCTTCGGGGACGAAGACGCGCTCGCCGTCGCGTGCATCTGGTTGCTCAGTAACGACGATGATGCCGAGGATGACGACGAAGATTGGGACGAGGCCGACGATGCGGATGAGACACCGGAGGATCGCGAGTGACAGACGCTTGCAACAGTCGCTGAGTAGTGGCTCAGTTTGAACCCTTCTGTGCCGTACAGTAAAGTGGGAGAAGATGCCGGACGAATAGGCTGAATAGGAACCGGACAGCAATGATCGGCTATGTGGACGATGACATACTGCTCACAGGGTGGCACGGGGCCACGTTCCGCCGGAAGCGATATTACCGTTGGAGCGAAGGATGGAGCCACGACCACTGTGACTTCTGCTTTGCGACATTCGTGGATTCCGGGAGCGACGATCTGCTCCCCGGCACACTGAACGAAGGATACGCACAGACCGCACATGGCAAGTTCCCCGATGACTATGATTGGGTATGCGCCGAGTGCTTTGAGAGGTTGCACGAAAAGGCGGGATGGACGGTCATAGAATAGCCCTGTGCTCTTATGCCTATCAGGTCAAAATCCGCCCTGCCCGATTCAACCTGGGCCATTACCGATCGCTGCGAATGTTTGCGACGCGATCAAGCGAGTAGGAACGCGGGTTAAAGTCTACGCCACCAATAACAGATGAGCGCCGCCCACAAAAACCATTCCCCTCCCCTCTCCATCGCCGCCGTGAACTGATGTTTAGCACGATCTTTGGGCGATGGAGAGGGGCCGGGGATGAGGATTGAAGCCGGTCAGTTATGCGAAAGGGGCGCACGATGCCGTTCACAACACTCGTGCCTGGGATTGGTCAGTCGATCATCGCGGATGTTGACGCAACGGGGCCGCCCGCCGGGTTCCTCGCGGTCTGGTTCATCGGGCAGGCGGGCTTTATCCTGAAATTTCCATCCGGCGTCGTCTGCTACATCGATCCGTGGCTCTCCGACCTGTCTGGGAGCACGCGCGCCTACCCAATCCCGCTCGACCCGAACCGCGTCACGAACTGCAACCTGCTCCTGACCTCGCACGATCATGGGGATCACATCGACGCGGATGCCGATCCGGTCATCATGCGGCGTTCGCCGCAGGCAACATGGGTTGCGCCGCTGGCGGCGGCGGGTTTGGTGCGGCGTCTCGGTGGCACGCCGGAGCGGACGGCGCTGCTGCGTGGCGACGATTCCGTGACGCTCAATGGTGTGAAAATCACCGCACTCCCCTCGACGCACTACGGCTTCTTCTCCGAGGAGCGGTACACGCCGGAGGAAGAGGCGTGGTACGCAGCGATCCCGGCATCACTGCCCGACGCGAAGCGGGACGCGGAGCGGTTCATCGGGTTCGTCCTCGAATGCGATGGATTCACCATCTACCACGCGGGCGACAACAATGGCTACCACGGCTTTCTCGAACGGATCGCGCGCTGGCCGCGCTACGACCTGATGCTGCTCCCGATCAACGGGCGCGACTGGTTCCGCGAGCAGCACGGAGTCATTGGCAACTTCACGTACCGCGAGGCGGCACAGGTCGCGCACGCGGGCAACGCGGGGTTGCTCATCCCGTACCATTACGACGGGTTTGTGTCGAACAACGAATACCCCGATGCCCTGCTCCGCTACGTACAGAACGACGGGCCGCGCGTCCCTGTGCAGGTCCTGCAAGTCGGCGAGCGAACGATGATTCGCGCAGGACGTAACAGTTGATTGCGGCGATGTCGAGGAGAAGCATGACGACTTTGCGTACGCCCTGACCGTGAGACCGTGTGCGTCAGGCAAGGACACCCGCCGCGTATTGCGTGCCGATGGGGTCGTTTTCCGCCCAGCGGGTGGCACGGAAGCGGCGCAACTTCGGCGCGGCGGTGGGGCCACCAGTGATCATTTTCGCCATCAACGCGCCGAAGACGGGCGAGAGTTTGAAGCCGTGACCGCTAAAACCGAGGGCGCAGTAGTAGCCCGCGATGCCCGGTACGGCATCGAGCACGGGATGGCTGTCCGCACTGCCATCGTAGATGCCCGCCCAGCCACCCTGCGGGACGGCGCGGTTGAGAATCGGCATCCGCTGCGCGCCCTCGGCGTGGAAGCGGGCGATCTCGGCGCGCGTGACGCCCTGATTGTAGGTGTCCGGGTCGGCGTAGACGCCGTCGTCCTCCCCAGCGAGTGAGCCGCAGAGCGTCACATCCCCGGCGTGCGGCAGCAGGTAGACGTTGCGGTGCATGTCGAGCACGACGGCGTGCGCCTGATGCGCATCGTCCGGGCGACGGAGCGCGGCCATCGGGTGGCGGCTCGGCGTGATCGGCAAGTCCACGCCCACACGTCGCAGGAGCGCCGCGCCCCAGATGTTCCCGGCGTTCACGACGACGGGCGCGGCGATTTCTCCCACGCTCGTTCGCACGCCGTGTACTCGGGCACCATCGCACAGCACGTCGAGGACTTCGACGCCTTCGCGGATCGTCACCCCGGCGGTACGGGCGGCGGTGGCGTATGCGTGCACCGTGGCGACGGGGTCGGCGTAGCCCGCCGTCGGTTCCCAACAGCCGAGGGCGATGTCGTCCGTCCGAATGCGCGGGTCGAGCGCGCGGATCTCGTCCGGCGTGACGATGTGCGTGTCGATGCCGAGCGCCCGCTGCATCGCGACGTTCGCCCGCAGCCCCTCGGTGTCCGCCTCCCCGACGGTGACGAGCACGCCGGACTGCATGAATCGCGGGTCGCTGCCACCGATGCGATCCGCCCATTCACGGAAGATCTGCAGGCTGTCGCGCGCCATTGCGGCGGTGAAGTCGTTCGAGTAGTGCTGGCGGATGATCGCACCGCTCTGCCCCGTCGTCCCCGCGCAGAGGTGGGCACGCTCGACAAGGAGCACGTCGCGCACTCCCTCGCGTGCCAGATGCAGCGCGATACTCGTCCCGATGCACCCGCCGCCGATCACCACAACGCTCGCCGTCTCCGCCATCACTGCCTCCCTTCATGCAGGGATATTGAACCACGCAGGCGCGAAAAACGCGAAGATACGGGGAGGACAGGGCTTATGCGTTCTCGGAGGAACCTCACCCCCCGGCCCCTCTCATCTGCCCATGCTGCCCAGAGGGCACCCGCACTCGCGATGGAGAGGGGAGGGGAACGAGTTTGCAATCGGCTCTCAGTCCTCAGTCCTTGCCCGCTACGGCGTCGTCGGCGTCTCCCCGAAGAGGGTGGTGCCAGGGCGCAGATAAGGGATGAGGGTGTCGTCGTTCACGTCCAGCCCGATGCCCGGCTTGTCATTGAGCACGACGTGGCCGTTCTGGATGACGGGCTGCTCCCACGTCGCGAAGTCGTCCCAGCCCTCGTAGTCGACCCAGTGCCACTCCATGACGAGAAAGTTCGGGATGCTCGCGCAGACGTGCGCCGAGGCCATCGTGCCGAGCGGGCCGCAGACATTGTGGGGCGCGAACTGGATGTAGTAGACCTCCGCCATATTCGCGATCTTGCGGCACTCGGAGAGGCCGCCGCACTTGGGGATGTCGGGCATGATCGTGTCCACCGCCTGCTGCTCAATCAGGTCGCGGAAGCCCCAGCGCAGGTAGAGGTTCTCGCCGGCGCAGAGGGGGACGGGGGAGTGCAGTTTCACCTCGCGCATCGCGGCGATGTTCTCCGGCGGCACCGGCTCCTCCAGCCAGAGCAGGTTGAACGGCTCCATCGCCCGCGCGACGCGGATGCCGCTCGCGGTGTCGTACCGCCCGTGCATATCGATCGCGACGTCCACCGTCGGGCCGACCGCCTCCCGCACCGCCGCGACGCGATCCGTCATCCACGCGACCTCGGGGCCGGAGGCGTTCCAGTTCCACCGGTCGTTGCGGAAGCCGTGGCTCCGTTCGTCCACGTCGAACTTGATCGCATCAAAGCCGAGCGCGACGACCTCCCTGGCGCGGGTGGCGTACGACTCAGGGGAGAAATCCTTGCCGGCGTGGCTATCGCAGTAGAGGCGGACAGTGTCGCGGAACTTGCCGCCGAGCAACTGATAAACCGGCACGCCAAGCGCCTTCCCCGCCAGGTCCCACAGCGCGATCTCGATGCCCGTCATCGCGGTGACGGTCGCGCCGGACATCGCACCATCGAAGAGCCGGGAGCGGCGCATCTTCTCGAACAGCATGTCCACGTTGCGCGGGTCCTCGCCGATGATGTACTGCTTGAGCGCGTGGACCATCGCGGGGCATCCCTCGCCGCCGTGGATGCACTCGCCGTTCCCGATCACCCCCTCGTCTGTGAAGATGCGCACATACGTCGAGTATCCGTGCCCTTTAACCTCTGCTGTGCGGATGTCGGTGATCTTCATCGGACACTCCCTCGTTGTTCCAGCACTTCCGGGTGCCGCTCGATGATCTCCAGGAGGCGGAGTGCCGAACTGCCGGGTGGCTTCACGCCCTGCTCCCATGCCTTCACCGTCTTATCGCTCACGTTGAGCGCGCTGGCAAAGTCGCGCTGGTTGAGTTTCAACTTCCGCCGTACCGCTTGGATGCGCTTCGCATCGTACGGCGGGGGCGGCGGCATCGTTGCATTCGAGCGGATACGAACCCGCACGGCGATCTCTCCCCGCTCGAAGGCGAGGGCCTCCTGTAGCCCCTGGATGAGCAGTGCACCGAAGTTCTCGTCGGTGACGACGAGCGGTTCGGCGTTCGGTTCGTCCATCATCATTCCCCTTTCAGCGCTCGTGCGAGGGACGCGAGCATTTTGATCTCAGTCGGCGTCATGGTGCCCTTGACGTTCTTGGCGTAGGCCAGAATGAAGTAGACCCGATCCTTCGTCTCGACATAGAGATACGTGATCCGTGCGCCGCCCCGCTTGCCGCGACCGGGAAGTGCGATACGCACCTTGCGAACGCCATTTGTCTCTGGAATCACATCACCCCTGCGTGGGTCATCCAGCAGTTCGTTTTCGATACGCTGCATCCCCTCGTCGGTGAGCAGGTGATGCATCGTGCGCTCGAATGTTGGGAGATACACGAACTGCAACTTCATGCCCT
>JBBSII010000355.1:0-5274 GCA_038232175.1 Thermomicrobiales bacterium | reverse complement strand
GAGGTTCCACGCCCAATCCGCCTGCCCCGCGACGAGCGCCTTGGCTGCGGTCGATGCATCGCCGCCGCCTTTCCAGTCCACGGCGTCGTAGAAGGGCGCGGTCGCCTCGCGGTAATTCTCGTTGATGACGAACTGCACGTTGTCGCCGGGGATGAAAGACTTCACCTTGAACGGCCCGGTGCCCACGGGCGCGGTGTTGATCGGGCAACTCTTCGGGTCGGTGCATTGCGCGATCTGCGCCTTCTGCAGGAGGGCGGTGATGCCGGAGAGGTACCACGTCGCGGTCGGCTGCTTGAAGGTGATCGCGATCGTCGTCGCGTCCGGCGTATCGACGCTGGCGATGGCGCTGTAGGAGGAGACCGTCGTCGCCCCATTCTCCGGCTTCATCACGTACTGCCACGTCGCCCGGAAATCCTCGGACGTGACAGGCGTGCCGTCGGACCACTTCAAGCCGGGCCGCAACTTCCACGTCACGCGCGTGCCGTCCGCCGCCAGTTGGCCATTGGCGGCGGAAGGGATCTCCGCCGCGAGCAGGGGCACATCGGGCGTGGCGGCGTTGCCGGAGATGATCGCCAGCGGCTCCTCAACAACGCGCGACACCTCGGAGTTATTGCCGCCCTGTGAGAGGTGGATGTTGAGCAGTGTCGGCACTTGCCACGCGAGCACGCGGAGTGTCCCGCCGCCGCCGCGCTTCGTCGGCGCAGTGCCGCGCGGCAGCGACCGGCGCAGCAGCCGCCTCCGCCGTCCGGCTGACCGCCACGTTCGCCGCGCTCGGAGAACCCGCGACGGCCGTGTTCACGGTTGTCGCGGGTGCGAGCGCTGCCGTTGTTGGCACGGGACTGTTCGTTGCCGTCGCGCCCCCGCCGCACGCCGCGAGCAGCAGCGGTAGAGCGCACAGCGCCACCATGCCCGTTCGCAGACGCCCTCGTTCGCGTCCCCGCAACCTTCGCATTCGGCCCCACATTCGTTCGCTCCGCTACCCCATTGGCGAGTAAGCACAATCATAATCACAACGTGTGCTTTTCGCACGCTTTTCTGACGATGTAGTGTGGGGCGTATGCGTTCTACATTCCGGGATACCATGACGATGCGCGCGCGGCGCGATATACTATTCTTAGGCGATGGGGCGACACAACCGGCGGGCAGCGTGCCGGGTGATAGTGTTGTTGCACTCCGTGCGTCATCATCGTATGAGGAAAGCGCGGCGCAACGGCGCACCGCGTATGCATAAAGCGGAGGAGCAGAGACGCTATGCCAGTGATCCGATTCAAGCGGGAGCATCTCTCGGTCGACGTGCAGGACGGGGCGAATCTCCGGCAAGTCGCGCTCGACAATGGCATCGAGGTCTATCAAGGCGTGGACAAGGTCGCGAACTGTCGCGGGCGGGGCCTCTGCGGCACCTGCCGGATGGAGGTCTCGCCGGAGCGCGCGGCATCCCCGCGCACCAAGGCGGAACTGCGGCAGATCAAGTTCGGGCGGGATCGCCTCTCGTGTCAGACGCAGATTCATGACGACTGCATCGTGACGACGAAGATCCAGCCGCCGGAGCACGACCGCGTCATCCGGCGCACCCGCGTCGTCACGCAGGGATAGGAACCATTTGACCCCCTTCACCCGGTATGCCTTCCACGCATCCACGACGCTCGCGCGGGAGGCGTTCGCACGCCTCCCCGACGACACACAGACGCACGCCCGCGCGGCGGCGACGGAAGGAGTCGCGGCGCTCCGCTCGCTCGCCGATGGCGCGTCCGACGCGACCGAGCGCGTCATCGACCGAATCACCGCGCTGATCAGCAAGCGGTAAGCGCAAATGCGTTCCATTCCCTCGTGGATATATACTTTCCGTTGATACTGCCAGATCATCGCATTGATGAGCCACGACGGGTGCAAGGCTGACATCCGGACATAACTCGATTTCCCCGGTGGTGGCGGGCTTTAGCCTGCCACCACCATGTTTCTTCGCGCTTGCGCCCATGTATGTCCGGATGTCAGTGCGAGGGAATTGACAGGAGCGCACGCGCTCGCTAGGATACGTGACATAATAATGAACCTGTGAAGACAGGAAGCCCTGGCGACGGGCGCGCACGAGGAGTGCGGCGAACGCATCTGTCGCCATCATCGGTCGGGGGGCCGGTGATAACGGGCGAACGGGGGAAGGGATTGAGCACGTGAGACGAGGGGATCGCCCGACGCGCGAGCATCGCGCCCGCCATCGCTACCTCCACGCGGAGACGCCGCCCAATGTGGGGGCGGCGCGCCGCAATCGCTCGCCCTTTCTTCCCTACGTGAACCGCCTGGCCCCAGCCCTGCTTCTTGTGACGATCACGACCGTCGTCCTGCTCGGTGGCGGCTTCTGGTCCGCCCCGACGAACCCGGTGACAGGCCTGAGCGATAACGATGTCGCGCTGCTCACCGGCACCCCCGCAACCAGCGACGCATCCTCGAATGCGGGCGACGACACCGGTGTCAACGTCAATGTCGTGGTGCCCGGCGGAAGCACGACGACCTCCCTGCGCTCGACCGCGAACGACTCGACCTTTATCGGCTATCTCTCCCGCCCCGGCATGAACACGACGACGATCCCGCAGCGGGTCAGCAATGTGCCCGCGCGGCGCGGCGACACCCTGCAAACGATCGCCGACCGGGTGAACTCGACGCCCGCCGCCCTGATGTGGGCGAATGGCATCACCGACCCCGTGCGCATCCTCCCCACCGGCCAGACGATCCGCGTCCCCCCGACCGGGACGATGCTCCACCGCATCAAGGAGACAGACACGCTGGAGGGGATCGCCCGCGCCTATCAGGTGAAAACGGAGCAGATCACGGGGTATCCCGGCAACAACGTCCAGCAATCCTCCGACCTCATCCCCGGCAACTTCCTCATCATCCCGACGACGAACCTGCCCGTCCGCGACCGGACGGTCTTCTATCAACTGCGCGAGGGTGACAGCCTGTCGCGCATCTCCGCGCTCTACACGCTGTCGAACCCGCTGACGCTGAAATGGGCGAACAATCTCTCGGACGCCAACCTCGTGCAGCCCGGTCAGATCATCGCCGTCCCGCCGGTGGACGGGGTGATCCATGTGATCGAGCCGGTAGACACCCAGCGGACGATCGACGACGCGGTGACGCAAATTTCCAAGAACTTCGCCTGCGTCTCTATCCCCTGCAAGGACCCGCCGAGCAACGAGCGCGTCAACACGCTCGCCAGCACGATCTTCGCCTTCGGCGGCAACCACCTGACGCGCGGCGGGAAGCTCGTGATCGGGCAGGAGATCGTCATCCCCGGCGGCATCCCCTACGTCGAGCCGCCGCCCGTCGTCATCCCCGTCAACGTCACGCTCGATAACCCCGATGTGCGCTCGAACACGTCGTCCGCATCGAGTGTTGTTATTCCGAGAAGCAACAGCATCAGTAGCAGCAATAGCATCAGCAGCGGCGGCAGCACGGGAATTGTGCGCGTCGCGCAGCGGTACATGGGTGCGTACCGCCAGCCGAGCGGCCTCCCGTGGGCCTTCTGGTGCGAGAAGTTCGTCGGCGATGTCGCGGACAACGCGGGCGTTCCGCACGTTCGCTACTCGACCGCCCTCGCGGACGCCTACTCCGGGCCGCTCTACCGGGGACGGGCACCGGCGGGTGCGCTCGTCTTCTTCGATTCGTCGTGGAACTACGCGGGCCATGTCGGCATTGCGATGGGCGACGGGACGATGATCTCCGCCCTGGTCAACGGCGTCGTGCGCACAACATACGAAGGCTCCGGCGGCTACATGGGCTGGCGGCCGTTTCCATAGGAAGGGGTGGCGTGGGCTTCAGTCGGCGAAGCTGACGCAGACTGAAGCCAACGCCACCAGGAATGAAAGGACTTCCCGACCCCGTGAATCGACCATCGCCGCACCGCCCGAAATCGCAGAGTCGCTACCTCCGCGCCACGACAGCCCCACGCATGCCGTCGGGCACGTCGCCCCTTGGGGCGCTGCCGCTCGTACGGTTGCTGCCCGCCGCCGTTGTCTTCGGCATCATCGGTGTCGTCCTCTTCGGGCGCGGCTTCTGGGCCGAGGGTCAGCAGGTGACCGAACCCTCCGGCGCGACCGAGACCATCACCTTGCCAACCGGCCAACCGTCCGACACGGTGGAAGTGCCGGTCAGCGTGCCGGGCGGGACGACGGTCATCAACGCCCCCGCTAACGCGAGCGACCTGACGACGACCAATTACCTCCCACGCCCCGCGACGAGCATGACGGTCGCGCCGCAGCGGATCGACGTGGTGCGGGCGCTTCGCGATCAGACGCTGGACGACATCGCGAAGCAGAAGGGCGTGAGCACAACCGCGCTCATGTGGGCGAACAACATCAATGACGCGAGCACGACCCTGCCGGTTGGCATCGCCATCAAAGTGCCACCGAAGGGCACAATGCTGCACCGCGTGAAGGAGACGGACACGCTGGAGGGGATCGCCCGCGCCTATCAGGTGAAGATGGAGCAGATCACGGGGTACCCCGGCAACAATGTTCAGACCAGCAGCGACCTCGTCGCGGGGATGTCCCTCCTGATCCCGACGACCAACCTCCCCGCGCGCGACCATGTCATCGTCTACGAGGTGCGACCGGGCGACTCGCTCTGGAAGATCACGCAGAGCTACGGCCTGACGAAGCCGACCTCGCTCGTCTGGGCGAACGATCTGCCGGACAATTGGGTGCTCAAGCCGGGTCAGCGCCTCGCCGTCCCACCGGTCGATGGGGTGATCCATGTGATCGAGCCGGAGGACACCGAACGCACGATCGACGACGCGGTGACACAAATTTCCAAGAATTTCGCCTGCGTCTCCACCCCCTGCAATGACCCGCCGACCGACGCGCGGGTAGTGCAGATCAGGGATTCCATCTTCGCGTTCGGCCCCAATGGGTTGACGCGGGGCGGCAAACTCGTCCGTGGGCAGGAGATCGTCATCCCCGGCGGCATCCCCTACGTCAAACCGCCGCCCGTCATCATCCCTGTCAACGTGACGATCGACAACCCCGATGTGCACCCGCCCGTGTCGGCTCCGGTGGTGGTCCCCGCCCCCGCTCCTGCGCTGCGGCCCGTCCCCGCGCCGGGGCAAGCGCCCGCCCCACGCCCCGCGCCTGCCCCCGCCCCAGCGCCGGCGCCCGCACCCCGGCCCGCGCCCGCACCAGCACCCGCACCGCAGCCTGCGGTGGGCTTCCCCGGCGCGTACCCGTCGGTCTACTATCCGGCGCAGTCGTTCGGCTGCAGCGGTCGCAATCCGGGCCTGACCTG
>JBBSII010000354.1:0-5280 GCA_038232175.1 Thermomicrobiales bacterium | reverse complement strand
TCGCCCTGCTCGCGGGCGCGTGGATCATCGGCACCGGCAAACTGCGCGGCGGGAGCGACGCGACAGCGATTCCCAGTACGAGCGCGGGCGGCACGAGCGCATCCAGTACCCTCACTGGCACACGACCGGCGGGCACGCCCGCAGGCACCCCGGCGGGCACGCCACGGACCGGCACCACGCCCGCTGGCACGGGCGCCAGTGGGATCATCGTTCCGGGTCCCGCAGGCTCCGGATCGGGGCAGGCAACCCTGCCGGCCGCCGGGTCAACGGTCGCCGGGGCGCCGGGTAGCAGCCAACCGGTTTTGCCGGTGAAACGGTTTAAAGTCGCGAATACCGATGTCGGCGTGAACCTGCGCGATAAGCCGAGTACAAGTGGGAAGAGCGTCGCGAATCTGCCGCAAGGGACGGAAGTGCAGGCGACCGGTCCCGCCGTCGATGGCGAAGGTGGCCCGTGGTATCCCGTGCAGGTCGGTGACAAGACGGGGTTTATCCGCAATGACTTCCTGGCTCCGGTCAATCCCTAGCGAGACGCGCCCCGACAAATAGGACCCCTTCCGTCGTGGAAGGGGTCTTTCCTTCGATAGAACGGGGGCGGTTGACGCGCCCGTAGTCCGTCGCGATGCAATCTGATGCTACGCACCGATCATCTCAACGAAGTACCGATGCAGTCGGTCGTCCGCTGTGAGTTCCGGGTGGAAGGAGGTCGCGAGGAGGTTCCCCTCCCGCGCCGCAACGATCCGTCCGTCAGCGAGGGTCGCGAGCGCCTCGGTGGCACCGGAGACGGCGTGGACGAGCGGCGCGCGAATGAAGATCGCGGGGAACGGCTCCGCGCCAATAGCCGGGATGTCGAGCGCCGTCTCGAAGGAATCCAATTGCCGACCGAAGGCGTTGCGCTCCACGACGAGGTCCATCACGCCGATCAGTGGCTGATGCAGCCCGCCGATGTCCTTCGCGAGCAGGATCATCCCCGCACACGTCCCCCAGATCGGGAACCCGGCCTCCGCCCGCGCGCGAATCGGCGCATCGAGGCCGTACTGCACCATCAACTTGCCGATCGTCGTGCTCTCGCCACCCGGCAGGATCAACCCGTCGAGGCCATCGAGGTCACGGGGCAGCCGCACCTCGCGCGCCTCCGCGCCGATGCGCGCGAGGGCATGCGCGTGCTCGATGAACGCGCCTTGCAACGCGAGGATGCCAATCGTCTTCGTCATGGATTTTCCTAACCCCCCACTGCCCAAAGGGCACCCGCCTTCCCTCGAAGGGAAGGGGGAGGGGAAGACGCGACACTTGAATACGGTTCCCCTTCCCTCCGAGGGAAGGGGTTAGAGGTTAGGAACTACCAGCCGCGCGGCGCCATCAGCGATTCGACGGGCAATTTGCCGATTTCCAGGCCACTCATCGCGTCGCCGAGGCCGCGCGAGACATCCGCGATGATCTTCGCATCCCGGTAGTGTGTCACCGCCTCAACAATCGCCTTGCCGCGCCGCGCCGGGTCGCCGCTCTTGAAGATGCCGGAGCCGACGAAGACACCCTCCGCGCCCAGTTGCATGACGAGCGCGGCGTCGGCCGGGGTCGCGACGCCGCCCGCGCAGAAGAGCACGACGGGCAGTTTGCCATTCCTGGCTACCTCGCGCACGATCTCGTACGGCGCGCCGAGGTCGCGCGCCATCGTCATCAGTTCCTCCGGCGGCGCGACCGACAAGCGGCGAATCATGTCGGTGATCGTGCGCAGGTGGCGGACGGCCTCGACGATGTTGCCCGTGCCCGGCTCGCCCTTGGAGCGGATCATCGCCGCGCCCTCGCCGATGCGCCGGAGCGCCTCGCCGAGATCGCGCGCGCCGCAAACGAACGGCACATCGAACGCCTGCTTCTCGATGTGATACTGCTCGTCGGCGGGCGTCAATACCTCGCTCTC
This sequence comes from Thermomicrobiales bacterium, assembly GCA_038232175.1. GTDB lineage: Bacteria > Chloroflexota > Chloroflexia > Thermomicrobiales > JALYUS01 > JALYUS01. Next base: position 3,365 of record JBBSII010000354.1, on the reverse strand, counting down.
GTCGATGTAATCGACGCCGAGCGCTTCCAGCACCTGCGCCTCCACGAAGTGGCCGATGCGCGCCTTCGCCATCACCGGGATGCTGACCGCTTCCATGATCCCCAGGACCAGGTCCGGGTCGCTCATCCGCGCCACGCCACCCTGTGCGCGGATATCCGACGGCACACGCTCCAACGCCATCACCGCACACGCGCCCGCCTCCTCGGCGATCTTCGCCTGCTCGGCGTTGACAACATCCATGATGACGCCGCCCTTGAGCATCTGCGCCAGCCCCGCCTTCGTCGCCCAAGTGGACTTCGCGACGCCATTGGTCGGTGTGCTGCCGTTCGCGTGCCCGTTCGTACTCGTCATGCTGACCCTCCACTTCGCGAGAGATGTACCGTACCATCCATTGGCAAGGCGTATTGTACTGTATAGCATCGCCTCATTGCAACCATTTTCTTCTATCGACTTCGATTTGTACTTATTGTTATCAGTATCTCGCCGTGATGGAGGGGGTAATCCGGCGCAACGGAACGGCACTCGGTGGTGGCGGGCTGCAGCCTGCCGCAGCATGGAACGGCAGGCTGAAGCCCACCACCACCGATACTCCCGAGGCTCACTGCCATTACAATTCACTCTCGTCGCCGGTCGGCTGTCGAGGCTTTCGTTGCGAGCGTGACGGGCGGGCGATCTCGGTGAACGCGACGCGAAATGGGACATGTGCCTGCCCGCTGTAGCGCGCCGTCTCCGCGCGCAGGGCTTCCAGTTCCCGCACGAAATCCCGCGCCCCGGTCACGGCGGCGCGCTCGCGCATCGCGAGGGCGTGGATCAGCCGGTCGGAGGTCGCGACAGTGATTGGCAGGTAGTCGTCTGTCGCCTCGCGCACCTCGACGATCAGCCGCTCGATCAGGTGATCGGCGGTCAGCCCCTTGGTGGAGAAGCGCGTCTCGACTGCGTACGCCGCCATCGGGCCGGACGGACGCTTGTTGCTGCCGTCGAAGATGAGGATGGCGTGCGTGTTGCGGGTCGCTTCATATTCCGCGAGCCGGTCCGCGAACCGCTCGCGCGCCGTTTGCAGGTCGTTGCCCACCGCATGCAACAGTTCCGGCCATGCGTGGAGGATATTGTAGCCATCCACGATCAGTAGCGGCTCACGTGGCATGACGGGGCCGGGGACGAATAGCCACGGAGGCACAGAGGATACAGAGGGCGGAGGAGGAATACGAAGGATTGGAAATGTGCCTGTTCAAAATCCTTCCATCCCTCTCTGTGCTCTCTGTGTCTCTGTGGCTATTCGTCCCCGTCGTCCCCATCGATCCCTTCGTCGCCGAGGGTGGCGACGAGATCGGCCATGCCCGCCGCCTCCGCGCGCTGGCGGACGACTTCGTACAGCAGGATCGAACCCGCCGTCGCCGCGTTCAGGGAGCCAACTTTGCCGACGAGCGGGATGCGCACCGTCAGGTCGCACGTCTCGCGGAGCAGGCGGCTCACGCCCTGCCCTTCGCTACCGATGACGATGACGAGCGGCCCGGTCAGGTCCGCCTCGGAGGGCGGCACGGCCTCCGGCACGGCCTCCGCCGCGACGACCCACGCACCCGCCTCCTTCGCCTGCTCGACGGCGCGCACGAGGTTCGTCACGACCGCGACCGGCAGGTACTCGACCGCGCCCGCGCTCGCGTTGACGACCGCCGGTGTCACCTGCACCGCGCGATGCTCCGGGATGACGACGCCCGTCACGCCCGCCGCCTCCGCCGTCCGCAGCAGCGTCCCGAGGTTCTGCGGGTCCTGCACCGAATCGAGGACGAGCAGCAACGCCTCCGGGTTGTCGCGCATCGCTTTGAGCAGGTCCTCGTACTTGGCGTAGGGGTACGGCCCCACCTCGAGCACGACGCCCTGATGGTTGACGCCGGGGGCGCGCCGATCGATCTCGACGCGCGTGACGTGCTCCACCTCGACGTTGTGCGCGGCGGCGAGCGTCGCGAGGTCGCCTGCGGCCTTGCGATCCTCCGTCCCCTCCGCGAGCAGCAACAGGCGCGCCTTGCGCCGCCCCGCCCGGAGCGCCTCCGCGACCGCGTTACGGCCGTAGACAATATCGCGATCGACCGCAATCTCGCCCCCGTAGCGGTAGGCGCGCCGCCGCTCCAGTGGCGTGAGGTTCGTCGGCGCGGGCGAGCTGGGCAGCCGCAGGGAGCGGGCGGTGGCGTCGCGCGCGGGGCGCATCTCACTCCGCTCGGTGCGACGCGGCGCGAGCGGGCCGCGCGCCCGCTCGTCGCGCTCGCGCTTCTCGCCCTGCGCCGCGAGGTCCGCCCGCCGATCCTTCATGGAGCGATTCGCCCACGGCTTGTTCGCCTTCCCACTTTCGCGGGGGGGACGCTCGGCGCGCTGCGTCGGGCCGGGTTTGCCCTGCTGCGACCGCCCTGATTGCGCGAACCCCTCATTCGGCGCTCCCATACGCGGTGCGCCACGGGTGGCGCCACGCGCCGGGGCGGTTGGCCTGCTCTCCCGCGCGCCGTCCGATGACACGGCATCAGCCCCCCGGCTCGCCTTGCGCGACGGGCGCGGCGTCGCATCCTTCGTCTGCTTCGGAGAAATGGGCTGCTGATTGGGCGGGTTTCGCTTTTGCGGCCCGCCCTTCCAGGGACCACTCGACCGACCGCTCGCACCCTTACCCTTTGCCACCAAACCTAACCCCCTAACCCCCTTCCGTTCCTCGGCGTAGGAAGGGGGGACTTTAATCCATGCGCTATGCTAATTCCCATGCCCCGCATTGCTCCCCCTTCCTCGCGGGAAGGGGGGTGCCCTCTGGGCAGTGGGGGTTAGGGCGTCTCCGTCCATCGCCAGATCGTGCCCTGCGGCGTGTCTTCGAGCACGACACCGAGCATCGTCATGCTATCACGAATCGTGTCCGCGAGTTGCCATTGCTTCGCGGCGCGCAGATCGCGCCGCACTTGCAGGAGCAATTCGACAAACGGGGCCACCTGCCCGCTCTCGTTGGCAGTCGCAGTCTCCGCTCGCAAGCCAAGAACCATCATCAGTGCGCGCAGCTTCGCCTGCGCCGCCGCGACATCCTGCGGGTTCGCGCCCTCGTCCCTGCCCCGGTTGATTGCACGCGCGAAGTCGAAGAGCGCGGCGAGCGCGTTCGGCGTGTTGAAGTCGTCGTTCATCGCGGCGCGGAACTGCTCCTCCACGCCTGCTGCGGCACCCGCGAGCGGCGCATCCGGTGTGAATGTCCCGTCGCCCGCGCTCGCCCCCGCGCCATCGCGCAGAGCGGTGCGGAGCCGGTCGAGGCCCTTCGCCGCCGCGTCGTAGATCTCCTCGGTGTACGTCAGCGGCGTGCGGTAGTTCGCGGAGAGCACCATGAAGCGCAGGATGTCCGCGCCGTT
>JBBSII010000353.1:0-5298 GCA_038232175.1 Thermomicrobiales bacterium | reverse complement strand
CGGCTCCCTCAGCCGCCGGTACAACGGCACCGGCCTCGGCCTCGCGCTCTCCAGGCGGATGATCGAGTTGCAGGGCGGCACGATCACCTTCGCCAGCGCGTTCGGCGTCGGCACGACGTTCACGATCCTGATGCCCGCAGCGGTGACAGAAGGACTGAGGGGGAGTAACGAGTAATACTCTTTCACGATAGTAGTGGCGTGCTGCCTCGCTGGGGACGCAGGGCAGCACGCCACTACTATCGGGAAAGAGTCTAACAAGTCGAAAGTACCAGCAACAGCGACACGCGAGGGAAACCCTTCTTGTTACTCGTTACTCGTTACTTCCCCTCAGTCCTCAGCCCTGAATCTGGAACCACGCAGCCCTCCCAATCGTATCTTCTCGTAGGGACTGGTATGATACGAGTAAATCGGAGGACGTTGATGGCCGACAGTGATGCACGAATGCGCTACGCACAATCCGCTCCCGCCCGCCGACCGAGCAGGCTGGACCGGATTCCGGGGTACCGGGGTTACCAGGAGAAGGAAGTCCGCCGCGACGCGGACGGCACGTTGCGCCGCGCGCTCGCCGCCGATTATGCCGAGCAGTCGCAGCGCCTGACGCGCGTGCAGCAAACATTGCTCGCCGCGCGGCGGCTCGATCAGCTTGCGCCCGTCGATCAGGCGGCGAAGCGGCTGACCCATTTCATCGACCGCGTGCGCACCGCATCCTACGGCTACGCCGGATTGCGCGACGCCGTGCAGGTCAATGAGCGGGCGCTCGATCAGTTGTACCAGTTCGATCTCGCGCTCGCGGATGGCATCGACGCCGTGAGCGCGAATATCGGCGCGATCGAGCAGGCGGCGGGGGATGGCGGTGATCTCGGTGGGCGGCTCGGTGAATTGAACGCCACCGTGCAGGATATGCAGACGCGGTTCGATGCGCGCGCGGACGTCTTTCAGAGCGGCCAGCCGACCGAGAACACGAAACTCTTCGATGTTGTCAAGGCCCCGGCGATGCTGCCGAGCGGCACCGAACCGGTCCCGCCATTGAACCTCAATGATGCCGTGGGCGTCGATGGGCGGGACTGGCTCGTCGCGGCGCGGACGCGGGTGGATGGCCCGACGCCGTGGACCGATTACCTCCTGCGCGACGGGCAAGTGGAGAAGTGGCTGATCGTCCCCGATGACCTGTCGCGTCCGATTGCGCTCGTCGAGCAGGTCGATTTCTGGACGCGCGTGCCACCTGTGACGCCGCTCATCTTCGGCGGCGTCTCGTACTCACTTCTCGAGCAGTTAACGGGCGCGGGGACGATTACGGCGGCGGCGGGCGAGCGGACGGGCAACGTCCATGCGTACGTCTACTCCGGTGTCGATGGCGCGTACCTCGCCTTGCGCGATTGGGGCAGCGATCGACAGGCGCTCGTCGGCCAGACAGTGGACCGCAGCGAGGTGGAAGCGTACCCGCAGCCGAAGAAGTAGGACTGAGGACTGAGGACGAACGAAGGCCACCGAGGGCGCCAGCACGTCTCCGGTTACTGACTACTGGCTACTGGCTACTGGCTACCAGCTACTGAGGAGGGAAAGCGGATCATGGGTATTCTCGATCGTATGACACGTCTCATCCGTGCCAATGTCAACGACATGATCGATCATGCGGAAGACCCCGCGAAGATGCTCGATCAACTGATTCGTGAGATGAACGAGCAGATGCACATGGCGCGCGGTCAGGTCGCCGCGATGATCGCGCAGGAAAAAGAATTGCAGATGGATTACGACCATGCCGCGCGCCTCGCCTCGGAATGGGAGCGCAAGGCGGAACTGGCCGTGGGGCAGAGCAAGGACGATCTCGCGCGCGAGGCGTTGCGCCGCAAACGGGACAATGCCGAACATGCACAGACGTATGCCGCGAACTTGCAGTCCCAGCAGGAGATGGTCACGAAGTTGAAGGGGCAGCTGCAGCAGCTCGAAGCGAAGTACGAGTCCGCGCGGGCGAACCGCGATGTGCTGATCGCGCGGCAGAAGCGCGCCGATGCGGTGCAGAAGGTCTCCAGCACGATGTCCGGCCTCAAATCGCTCGAACCGGGCGAGGAGTTGGATCGGATGGAGCGGCGCATCCGCACCAACGAGTCCCGCGCGCTCGCGGAGCAGGAACTGGCGACCGATTCGCTCTCCGCCCAGTTCGCCGAACTTGATGGCGGCGACCTCGAAGTCGAGGACGATCTCGCGCAACTGAAGGCGCGGGTGCAGAACAGCGGTCAGGCCGCGTTGCCCGCTGGCCAATCGACGGACGAACTCACCGCCCTCAAGGCACGGATGGGCGTGACCGAAGGCGCAGCCCCGCCCGCCGGTGATGCGCACGCGACCGGTATGGCGAGCGCAACGAACACGAGCAATGAGCCAATGGAGCAGTCTCATCCGCAGGCTCCTCCTCCCGGAAAACAGCAATAACCGAGACCGATGAGTAACGAGTAGCGAGTAGCGAGGAATGAGTACAGGACGTACGCAGTTAGGGCTGATGTCCCCGCCCCACCCGTTTTCTCTCGCGAACTGCGTCACCCGTAGAGTAATGAGACCAATACCCTCGTTACTCGCTACTCGTTACTTCCCGATCAAAGGAGTGACCCGCGTGGCTATCCTGGATGTCATCGAATGGGTAGATCAACAAAGTAATGAGATTGTGCATCGTGTGCCGGAGTATGGCTCTGGTGAGTTTCGCCTCGGTTCCCAGTGCATCGTGCGCGACAGCCAGACCGCCGTCTTCTTCCGCGACGGCAAAGCGCTCGACCTGCTGCCGCCAGGGCGGCACACGCTCTCGACGCAGAATATCCCGATCCTGACGAATATCTTGAGCATCCCGTTCGGGCACAAGTCGCCGTTCCGCGCCGAGGTGGTCTTCGTCTCGCTCAAGCAGTTCCTCGACATGAAGTACGGGACGCCGCAGCCGATCATCTATCGCGATACCGATCTCGGCGTCGTCCGGCTCCGCTCGTTCGGTACGTACGCGATGCGCGTGGTGGACCCGCAGTTGTTCGTCAACACGATCGTCGGCACGCAGGGCGTCTTCCACACGGAGGACATCGGCAACTACCTGCGCTCGATCATTGTGCAGCAACTGACGGTCATCATGGGCCAGGTGATGAAGAGCGTGCTCGACCTCGCCGTGATGTACGAGCAGTTGGCGCTGGCGACGAAGACCGCCGTCGCGGATCAGTTCGCGGCGTACGGCCTGCAACTCGACTCGTTCCAGATTGGCGCGATCACACCGCCGGATGAGGTGCAGTCGAAGATCGACGAGCGGTCGAGCATGGGCGCTTTGGGCAACCTCGATCAGTACATGAAGTATCGCACCGCCCAGGCGATTGGCGACGCCGCGAACAACCCCGGTACTGGTGGCGATGCCTTCGGCGCCGGTATCGGCATCGGCCTCGGCAGCCAGGTCGCGAACGCGATGCGCCAGCAACCGCAGGAGCCTCAGCAATCGCAGCAGCCAGCAGCCAGCAGCCAGCAGTCGGCAGGCGGCGGACAATCCACCCCGTCCGCACCAGCGGCGGGCAACGCGCCGACGACGGGGACGAAATTCTGCCCGAACTGTGGCTTCTCGCTGACGGCGATGCCCGATGGCGGCCCGCCGAAATTCTGCCCGAATTGCGGGAACAAACTGCGCGATTAGCATGTTGAAGAAGGGGCAGTGGTCAAGGATCGACGCTGCCCCGACTGGCGATAGGATGTACATATCCAGCCGATAGCGAGAATGCATAGCGAATACCAAGCATGCGCAGTTTCAGTGCCGGAGGCATTGACGAAAACGCGAATCGTGCGTATACTGCATGTTTGCGGATGCCTGCGACGGTGCGATCGGCGTCAGACATAAGGTCGAGGTATATTGCCAAATCGAACGACGGTCGATGAACGATACTGGGTGGGGGAAACCTCGCCCTTCTGGTGTCTCATCAATTCTCCAGTTGTTCCCTCGCAACAGGTGAGCGGGTTGTCGGCCTCATGGGTCGCGGAGCCGAATGGGCGCGCGTTCATTGCGCGAGCATCGGTGTCGCGCCCCTAGTGGTGTCGCGGCTCATCTCCGCATCGACAATGACCACCGCATGTCTTTCGGGTCTTTCTATCACGCAAGGGGGAAATGGCGCATGGCGATTGAGGTACAAACTTCCCCACAGGGTACGATCCCTTATCCGGAACGCCGCTCGTTCGGCAAGATTCCGGCGGTATTGGAGATGCCGCAGCTCGTCCAAATCCAGCTCGATTCCTTTCGCTGGTTCCTCGACGAGGGGATGCGCGAGTTGCTCGCCGAGATCTCCCCGATCACTGATTTCACCGGCAAGAGCATGGAGTTGTCCTTCCTCGATTTCGAGTTCGGTGAGGCGCGCTACACGGAGGCGGAGTGCCGCGAGCGCGACATGACGTATTCTGTGCCGCTCCGCGTCAAGACGCGCCTCCTCATCAAGGAGACCGGCGAGATCAAGGACTCCGAGATTTTCATGGGCGACTTCCCGATGATGACGCGCGACGGCACGTTCATCATCAATGGCGCGGAGCGCGTCGTCGTGTCGCAGCTCGTCCGCTCGCCGGGCATCTATTTCACCGACACGGAGGACCCCTCGACGGGCCGCCGGTTGTACGCGGCGAAGTTGATCCCGAACCGTGGCGCGTGGCTGGAGTTCGAGACCTCGAACCGGGACATCCTCTCGGTCAAGGTGGACCGCAAGCGGCGCATGCCCGTCACGATCCTCCTGCGTGCCCTCGGCTACGGGACGGACGAGCAGTTGCTCGATCTCTTCAAGGAGATCGACACCCACGAGCAGCACCGGTATATCGCCGCAACGCTCGACAAGGAGCCGATGAAGGGGACGACGGACGAGAAGAAGGGGCGCGACGAGGCGCTGCTGGAACTCTACAAGCGCATCCGCCCCGGCGACCCGCCGACGCGCGAGAACGCCGAGAACCTGCTGAAGAACCTCTTCTTCTACGCGCGCCGGTACGATCTCGCGAAGGTCGGGCGGTACAAGCTGAACAAGCGGCTCGGCGAGGACCCGATGAACGACACGCGCGTCCTGACACACGAGGACATCATCAAGATCGTCGAGACGATGATTCGCCTGAACAATGGCGAGGGCGAGCCGGACGACATCGACCATCTGGGCAACCGCCGCATCCGCGCGGTCGGTGAATTGATCCAGATGCAAGTGCGCGCCGGTCTCGCGCGGATGGAGCGCGTCGTCAAGGAGCGCATGACGATCCAGGACCCGGAGACGGCGACCGCGAACGCGCTCATCAACATCCGGCCCGTGATGGCGTCCGTCCGGG
>JBBSII010000352.1:0-5317 GCA_038232175.1 Thermomicrobiales bacterium | reverse complement strand
TTTTCAACAAGTGCGATACCGCGGTGCGGTGCTACTGGGAGATGAAAATGGGCGTTCGCGGTATCCTACCTTCGTCCCGCCGAGTGGACGGAGATCGGCTCTGTCTGGTGCCATGAGCCCGCTCAACAAGTTGATCCCGGGTGTCCGTAGGCACCACTGATTGCCGCCACGAGCGCGCAGACCAATCTCTCGTATCGTGGACACCCCCCTCGGTGGTCGTAGCCAGGAAGGGGTGCCTGATGGAGGTCGTCTGTGCGCGGTGCTGCGGGTTGGATATCCACAAGAAGAATCTCGTCGCCTGTCTCTCGCTCCCCGGGCCGCGGGGAGCAGCGTCCACGACCGTGCGGACGTTCGGCACGATGACGGCGGACATCCTCGCGCTGTCAGACTGGCTGGTCGAGGCGGGCTGTACGCAGGTGGCGATGGAAAGTACGGGCGTCTACTGGAAACCGATCTACAACCTGCTCGAAGGGGTGTTCACGCTCCTGCTCGTCAATCCCCGACACATGAAGGCGGTGCCCGGTCGCAAGACCGATGTGACCGACGTCGAATGGATTGCGAGCCTGTTGCGCCATGGCTTGCTGACCGGCAGCTATGTGCCCGAGCGTGTCCAGCGGGAGTTGCGGGAACTGACGCGCTACCGGACGACGCTCGTGCGCGAACGAACGGCGGAGGCGAACCGACTGCAAAAGACGCTCGAAGGCGCGAACATCAAGCTCGCCTCGGTGGCGACGGATATTCTCGGCAAGTCGGGACGGGAGATGCTCGCGGCGCTGGTCGCGGGTGCGACCGACGCGGCAGCGATGGCGCAATCGGCACGGGGACGGATGCGCGAGAAGCTCCCCGCGCTTGCACAGGCGTTGGTTGGTCAGTTCGGCGCACATCAGCGTTTCATGGTGGCGCAGCAACTGGCACATGTCGACTTCCTCGACGCGACGATTGCCGAGGTGAGCGCCGAGATCGAGAGGCGGTTGCAGTCGGTCGATGATCTGGTCGCGCGCCTCGATACGATTCCGGGGATCGGGCGGTATGTTGCCGAGGCACTGATCGCGGAGATCGGCACCGACATGAGTCGCTTTCCGAGTGCGGGACACCTGGCGAGTTGGGCGGGGATGTGCCCGGGGAGCCACGAGAGTGCAGGCAAGCAGCACGGTGGCAAGACGCGGAAGGGAAACGCGTGGCTGCGGGCACAACTGGTCCAAGCGGCGCATGCGGCGGCACGGAAGAAGGGGACGTATCTCGAAGCGCAGTACCGGCGACTGGCAGCGCGACGGGGAAAGAGTCGGGCGGCGGTGGCCGTGGGTCACAGTATCTTGGTGATCATCTACCACATCGTGCGCGATGGGACGGTCTACGAAGATCTCGGCCTGCACCATTTCGCGGAGCGGGATCGCCAGGGCACGGAACGGCGACTGGTACACCAACTGGAAGGGCTGGGGTACACCGTGACGCTTGAACCCCGCGCCGCGTAGGAGGGCCTATTTTCAGACCAAGCAGGGGCGTATTTGAGACACCCGCAGAGTAACGCATGACGGCCGCACGGTCCTTGCGATTCGGTGGTGTCGCATGCTACTATGCGGGTTGTACGTACACGCTTCGCGTTCCCTTTCGCGGGTTCATCTAGGGGGTCGATATGTACGGCGGCTATCTCCGCCTCGTGGGCATCGAGTTCACTCGGCGGGCCGTCCTCAAGGGCGCGGCGGGGGTGATGGGCACTGCGGTCGGCGCGGCCGCAGGCGGCGACCGGCTCTTTGGCATCGGGATGCGGTTCGCCGCCGGTGTGCTGGCGGCGGACGCCGGCGATCTGGACATCCTCAACTTCGCACTCGGTCTCGAGCACCTCGAGAATGCGCTCTTTCGGCAGATCAATGCCGGTGGCAAACTGACGGGCGTGCCGGCCGACATGGCCAAGGCGTGGGGCGGCCACGAGCAGGCGCATGTCGATGCGCTCACCAAGGCCGTCGGCGATGGGGGCGGCAAGCCGGTCGGTCCGAGCACATACAGCTTCCCCGCCGGGATGCTCGATACGCAGGAGAACATCTTCAAGTTCTTGGTGACGGTCGAGTCGATCGGCGTCGGTGCCTATACGGGCGCGGCGAACGCGCTGAAGGACAAGGGCCTGCTCGCTGTCGCCGGTTCGATCGTGCAAGTCGAAGCACGGCACACCGCGCTGAGTCGCCTACTATCGGGCGACAAGAAACCGCTCCCGGTCCCACTGAGCAGGGTCTTGACTGCTGACGAGGTCAGCGCACAGATCAAACCGTTTGTCACCCCCTGATTATTGCGCACATCGCGAGGAGGGATTCCCTTGGCAGATTTCCGGGACGATCTCGAGATCCTCAATTATGCGCTGACGCTCGAGCTCCTCGAGGCGGAGATGTACAAGCAGATCGTCGCCAGCGGCAAGCTGACGGGCGACGAGCAACTATTCGCGACGGACTTCGGTGCGCAGGAGGCGGCGCACGTCACCGCCCTGACGCAGACGATCCAAAGTCTCGGCGGCACGCCCGTCGCGGCGCCCGCGAGGTATACTTTCCCCCCGTTCGACACGCGGGACGGCATCGTCAATTTCCTCGTCACGGTCGAGGAGCTCGGCGCGGGCGCCTATCTCGGCGCGGCCCCGGAGATCAAGAATCCGGACGTGTTGACCGCCGCCGTCCAGATCCACAACGTGGAGGGTGGGCACGCGAGCGTCTGGCAGTTCCAAGCGAAGAAGACGCCCGTGGCGGGGCCGTTCGCCATGCCAGCGAAGAAAGCGGACGTCTTGGCGACCGTCGCGCCGCTGCTCGGCGCCGCGCCTGCGGCAGGGGGGGGCGCGGGCACGACCCCCGCTGCGGGTAGCGCGTCGTCCGCCGCATCCGGAACGGGCGGTGGCACCTCGGCGACGTTGCCCGCCACCGGCCGAGCGCGCGGGGATGCGGAGCCGGGCAGCGCGGCGGCGATCGTCGCGGGCATCGTCGCCGTCGCGGGTGGCGCGATCATACGAGCCCGCGCGCGCAAGGGAAGCGACGGACGCGCGGCGACGGGCGCGCGCATCAGCTGAATGCAGTCGGATCGGTAGGCGTGCTACGCCATGGCGGCTGCGTACTTCTTCGGCGAGCGATCGGTGCCCCGCGTCGTTCGGGTGGCCCCGCCCCCGCCGGGCCGGGCCGGGCCGGTGGCCGCAGCGGCGAGGGGCCGACCCCCCGCCGAGTACCGAAAACGTTCGTTTGCCGGGATTAGAACAGCATGACACGAACTATAGGGAACGGCGGGCAGCCTCGCTGCCCGCCGCCATTGGGGTGTCCGGCTCGCCGATCCGGTGCTCCGGCTACTTCTGCGCGTGCCGCGCCAGCAGCTGCAGCGCCCGCTGCGCCCGCCGCTCGTTCTGCTCCCCCGCCTCGCGGAAGAACTCCGCGAGCTCCCGATCCGCCCCCGCGTCCTTCGCATAGCGCCAGGAGTGCCGCGTCCACCGTCTGGCGGAAGGCGCCCAACTCGACGACCATGCCGCCCTATTGTGCCTGCGGCACCGTCCCCTCCGGCACGTCCACCGCCACCGGCAGCTCATCCTTCGCTCCGCGCATCCTCGATCCCTCCGTCCGCCCACTCCAACGCCACATCCCGCATCCCGCCGTCGCCGTGCGCGTGGCCTCAGAGCGTGACGTCCCGATCGAATGCCTCCGCGTTGCCGATCCCGACCGACGCAAGCCCCTGCACCAGCCGCCACGCGCCGTCCGCGCGGCGCCACACGAGCGTGATGCGCATCGGGATCTCCATCCCATCGGACAGCCGCACGGTGACGCGGTCCGCCACCCAGCCGACCGCGCCCGCCTCGCGGATCGCCGGGCTGCTATCGACGATCTCGACCTCGCCGAGGGCGGCGGCCTGCGCGCGGAACACACGGGCGACCTCGTCGCGCCCCTCCCACCACTCCTCGGGCGCCGTCCCGATCATCAGCAGCCCCTCCGGGGCGAGCAACTCCTCGAAGCCTCCCTCCACATCGCCGGCCAGCGCGGCGTAGAGCCGCCGCACAACGCCGCGCAGATCGTCACCCGCGCGTCCGCTCCTCGCCTGTTCCATCCCGCATCCCTCCGTGTCTCGCTTCTAGTGGACGCCGAGCGCGCGCAGCGCGACGCCGGTCGCCGCGCCCGCCACGGTCGGCGGCGGCGCGAGCGCGAGCGTCAGACCGCTCCCTACCGCCACCGCCAGCTTCCGCATCTCGCCCTCCGGCTGTTTCTCCGGCCCATCGCCGCCCGCCCCGGGGCCCGCGCCCCGGCCTTCCGCAATCGCGCGCCCGCATCCGGCGTCGGCGTCGGCACCCGTCGCCGGGGAGACTCGTCGCCCCGATGCTCTTCCATGCGCTCCCACTCTCTGTAACGCTGAATGCGAGCTATTTATGACGCAAAGAGAAATTTGCCTAGATTTCTCGCGAGCAACCGGCGAGGGTTCGCATGCGCGCCGCAGGCCGGGGCGTCACGGGTATGTGCCCGCCACCACCACCGGCGCCAGCAGCATCGCCGCACCCGCCGCGTGCACGGCCGCCGCGCCCGCGCCGCCGCCGAGGACCAGGACGCCCAGCGCCGCCGCCACAAGCGCCGCCGCCACCCGGTGCCGCACCGCGGCGCGCTGCCGCTCCACCATCGCCATCGCGGCCACCCGCTCGATGCCGTATGCATTCATCATTGCGTCACGCTCCTGCACGTTCCCGCAGCCTTGGCCCCTCGCCCCCGCCGCTCCTATGTCCTCAGTATCGGGGGTGGGCACGGGTGCAACCGTTCAGTCCGCGACACCGGGGGTGTTCAATGCGTAACACCGCGGCACACGGGATGCGAGGGGTCCTGCACGACGTGACGGCGACGCGGGAGGCGAGTATGGGGCAACTACCCAGCGGGACGGTGACGCTGCTGTTCACCGACATCGAAGGATCCACCCGCCTCCTGCACCACCTGGGCGACCCACCGGATCGATCCCTGGCCACCCATCGTGTCGCCTCCCGCGTCGCACGCCTCCCCACCATTTTATCGAAATCATCAGGCAAAGTTGCAAGTAGTTTGGGACTTTGCCCCACCGGAAAGCGGGAAACGAGGTGGACGCCGTTCACGACTGTGCGGGGCGCGGCCTCAGGGGAATGGATCGCTGCCACACGACTCCGTGTCATCCTGTCGCGCTAGCCCGCGGTGGGTGGTGCGGCATCGCCCATGCGCGCGTCCCCTTGCCATTCCGCTTCGAGCGCGGCGCGCAGTCGGTCGCAGGCATCCACCAGCGCGCTCCGTGTGCCACCCCACTTCACCAGCTCCAGTACCTCCATCGCGAAGCCGTCAATCTGCGCGTGGAATCT
>JBBSII010000351.1:0-5321 GCA_038232175.1 Thermomicrobiales bacterium | reverse complement strand
TCTTTCGTCGCCGCATGTTCAACGCGGAGAGCGTCACGGTGGGCCGCTCGGAGCAGCCAGGCCTCTCGCGCATGACCTTCGTCTTCCATGGCGATGATGAGACGGTCGAGCAGGTCTCGAAGCAACTGTACAAATTGCTCGAAGTGCTCAAGGTGACGGACATCACGACCGAGCCGCACATCCGGCGCGAACTGGCGCTCATCAAGGTGAACGCGACGGCGAACAACCGCGCGGACTTGATGCAGATCACGGATATCTTCCACGGCAAGATCATCGACGTGTCGCACAACCAACTAGTGATCGAGATCGCGGGCGCGACGGACAAGATCGACTCCTTCCTCGGCCTCATCCAGCAGTTTGGCATCCGCGAAATCTCGCGCACTGGCACCGTCGTCGTCACTCGCCCGAGCGCCACCAACGACAACACCGTCCGCCTCCGCGAGGAGGTCGCATGATGGAACCGTTGAACCGCGAAGGCGCGAAGGACGCGAAGAGGGAAAGAAGAAGGAGAGGGAAGAGAGCGGTTTCCACAATCCCTCGTCTTTTCATCTCCCTTTGCGTTTTCTTCGCGTCCTTCGCGCCTTCGCGGTTAGTCTTCGACCAGATAGCCGATGAGTAGCGGGATTGGGCGGGAGTACCCGATTCTGGAGTTCGACCCGGCGGTGGGGGCGATCATCGAGCCGGCGCGGGTTCATGCGCGGTTGGAGGGCGTGCCGGAGCATTGCGTCGTCTGCTTCTTCCAGGATGTGATCGCGGAACTCCGGCAGGCGTACCACGCGCGCGAGATCGACAACATGGTGAGCGAGATCGGCACGCATCCGCTCTATGAGATCGAGCGCAACGGACGGAACCTTGCCTTCTTCCATCCCGGCGTCGGCGCACCGCTCGCGGCGGCGCTGCTGGAGGAAGTGATCGCGCGCGGGTGCCGGAAGTTCATCGCGTGTGGCGGCGCGGGCGTGCTCGCGGGGGAGATCGCCGTCGGGCACATCGTCGTGCCGACGGCGGCAATCCGCGACGAGGGCACCTCATACCACTACCTGCCGCCGGGCCGCGAGGCTACCGCCACGCCGGCGGCGGTCGCGGCAATCGAGACGATTCTCCGGCGCGATGGCGTGCCGTACGTGACGGGGAAGACATGGACAACGGACGCCATTTACCGCGAGACGCGCGAGAAGATGGCGCTGCGGAAGGCGGAGGGGTGCCTGACGGTCGAGATGGAGGCGGCGACCTTCTTCGCGGTGGCGCAGTTCCGGGGCGTCCCGTTCGGGCAACTCCTCTACGGTGGCGACGACCTGAGCGGCGAGTGGGATGCCCGCGATTGGACGAAGCACACCGTGCGCGAGAAACTCTTCTGGCTCGCGGCGGACGCCTGCCTGCTGCTGTGACGGAGATGAAAACGGGATTGAACCACAGAGGCACAGAGGGCACAGAGGAGGGCAATAGAAGCATTGTGCGGCGATATTTCGATGCCGCGAACACCGGCGATCTCGATGTATTGGACGATCTGCTTTCCCCGGATGTGATCGACCACAGCGCCTATGCGGGGCAACCCGCCGGACGCGACGGGTTCAAGGAGTTCATCACGCTCTGGCGCACCGCCTTTCCCGATCTCGTCTACACGATTGAGGACGAAATCGCGGAACGCGATCGGGTGGTCGTGCGCTGGACGGCACGCGGGACGCATCTCGGCAAATATCATCACATTGCGCCAACGGGGAAACGGGTTACTATGAGCGGCATCCAGATCAACCGCGTTGCGGGCGGCAGGATTGCGGAGGACTGGACGAGCTTCGACGAACAGGGGTTGCTCCGGCAACTGGGGCGGTGAGTGGGTGACACGGTACCGGCACGGGCCGGTACGACACGTATGTGGGGAGGAAGCACGGAATGCCAGCGATCATCTACTACGACAACGACGCGGACCTGAAACTGCTGGACGGCAAGACCGTCGCGATCATCGGCTACGGCAGCCAGGGGCGCGCGCACGCCCTAAACCTGCACGATAGCGGCGTGAATGTCGTCGTCGGCCTGTACGATGGCTCCAAGAGCAAGGAGAAAGCGGAGAAGGACGGTCTGACCGTCAAGAACACCGGCGACGCGGTGAAGGAGGCGGACATCGTGATGATGCTCCTGCAGGATCACTTGCAGGGCAAGGTCTACGACGCGGATGTCGCGCCGAACCTCAAGCCGGGCGCGATGCTCATGTTCGCGCACGGGTTCAGCATCCACTACGCCACCGTCAAGCCGCCGGAGAATGTCGATGTCTCGATGATCGCACCAAAGGGGCCGGGCCACATTGTGCGCGACATGTACGAGCAGGGCGTCGGCGTGCCCGCGCTCATCGCCGTGCAGCAGGACCCGACAGGCACCGCCCATCAGCGTGCCCTCGCCTACGCGAAGGCGATGAAGGCGACCAGCGCGGGCGTCGTGCAGACGACATTCAAGGAGGAGACCGAGAGCGACCTCTTCGGCGAGCAGGCCGTCCTCTGCGGCGGCGTGACCTCGCTGATCCGCAACGGCTTCGAGACGCTCGTCAACGCGGGCTATCAGCCGGAGATCGCCTACTTCGAAGTGATGCACGAGATGAAGTTGATCGTGGACCTGATGTATCAGGGCGGCATGTCGTACATGCGCTACTCGGTCTCCGATACGGCGGAGTATGGCGACTACACCAGTGGCCCGCGCATCTTCGACGACGAGGCGCGCGAGCGGATGGAGTTAGTGCTGCAGGACATCCAGAGCGGCAAGTTCGCGAAGCAGTGGATCGCGGAGAACGAGAGTGGTGGCCGCGAGAAGTTCATGGCGATGCGCAACGAGGCGCAGGACTCCGAAATCGAGCGCGTCGGCGCGCAATTGCGCAAGATGATGCCGTGGCTCGGCGGCAAAGAGACGCCGCGCGATTAGGGAAGGACTGAGGACTGAGGACTAAGGACTAAGAAGGGACGGTTCTCCACTTAGTCCTTAGTCCTCCCGACCAACGGGAGGGCACGATGACATTGATCGAGCACCCGACGGGGCAGTATCGATTTCTGCCCCTCTCGGCCGACCCGCGTATTCAGGGCAATGCGCCCTTCTCCGGTGGGGTACTTGCCCAACCGGGATATGAAATCGTCCACGCGATCTTCCGGACGCCGCTGCCGTACCACGCGGGGTTCGCGGCGGCGGCGCGTCACCTCAAGACGGTGGAGCGACCGAAAACCGCCCTCTGCGCCGTGGAGTTGCGCTGCCCGGAGCCGTACACCGCCGAGGGTTTCCGCGACTTCAACGGCCAGTACCGGGGCATCCTGATGGAGTGGGGTACCTTCGTCGATGGGCAAAACCCAGTCGCGCGCAGCAACATCGCGCCGGGTGTCTCCCCGCCGACGGAGACGTTGCTCTATGCCATCTCCTACACCGCCCCCACAACCGCAACAGGCGCGACGTTCGTCGTGTCGGGCGCGCCGGAGAAGGCGAGCGTGCGCCCCGGCGAGACGGCACCGGGCGCCCTGCGGGAGAAGACCGCGAGCGCGATGGCGGCGATGGACGCGGGGCTGGGTTCGTTCGGCGTCGGGTGGGGCGACGTGACCGCCCTCAATCTCTATACGCAGCACAACCTCCACGACATGCTCGAAGCGGAAATCCTCGTTCCCATGGGGCCTGCCGCCGCGCACGGCATCCGTTGGTACTGGAGCCGCCCGCCGATGCTCGGGCTGGAAGTGGAGGTCGATGTGCGCGGCGTGCGTCAGGAAATCCTGCTGTAGATACGGGTCGGCGGAGCGCGCTGAATCCCGCCGCCACCAGCCGCTTTGTCGCATCAACCGTCCGAAAAGAGGCGCGTGGTTCGGTCACTTGGGAGATTGTTCATTCGCTGCCGCGCGTCGCGCCTGCCGCTCCAGATGTCCCTGACCCCACTTCGTCAGGCGGCATTGGAGCGGGTTCTGTGCGACGGATTCGAGAAGACCGAGGCGTTCCATCTTGTCGCGGACACGCTGCACATCCACAAGGGGGATGCCGAGATCGGGCGCGACCCCACCAACGTAGCGGTGCTCCCCATCCACCGGGCCACATGCCGCCAACAGCGCGTCCGCGATTTGGCGAAACTCGTCCGTTGACGACATGCGCCCCTCCTCCCATGGCGCGGGATGCGCCCGGATCACTACGAGATGCTGAGTCCCGCCACCGATCCGTAGCTCTTGCCGTTCACCGTCACAACGATTTGCGCCGTCGTGCCGGGGATTGCGCCCTCGGTGACGATGCTCGCGCGCGCGACACCATCCTTGTCGGTCGTCACGTCGCTCGTCTTCGCGGCGACACCCATCTCGAACGTCCAGTCCACATGGACGGCAGTATTCGCGACGGGTACGCCGCCTTTCAGGAGCCTGATCGTCAGGTTCACCGGGGTATCCGGCTTCGGGTTCGATGGCGTGGCGATGGCGACAATATCAATGTCACCGGTCGCCGGGGCGGGAGCGGTCGTCGCGGATGGCGCCGGCGTGGCGCTGCCCGCAGGCGCGCTCGGCGCGGGGGCGGAGCCGTTCGTGCCGCGCCACTGCGCGTATGCCCGACCGATGTTGCCGTACTCCACCTTGAAACCATCTGGGTTGCTCGGCGTGTACGTGAGGACGCGCCGCTCGAACCCCTGCATCAGGACATCCTTCTGTTGACCGCCAACCTTGACCGTTGCCCAGACCGGCTCGGTGATCGCCAGCCCGATGGCGGAGAGGCCGCCGAAGTCCGGCGCGTTGCGGAAGTCCGCGAACGCCTTGGGCAGGTTGTGCCTGGTTGTGTCGTCGAACGCCGCCGTCACCGCCTGCGGGTCGTTCTTCGTGTCGTACGTACCGAATGAGCCATCCGCCTTGTACTGCTTCGTGACGGCCTTGCCGCCGTTGCTCTGCTCCGCCCCCTGCACCTTGGCGAGGTCCGCGTAGGTCGGGAATGCGTTGTCGGGGTCGCCCGCGACCGGCACCTTCGCGGGGTCGCGCGGCACGAACGTGCTGTCCCCGTTCTGCTGCTTGCCGGTGATCAGTTCGACCGTCAGCAGCCCGGCGGTGACAGTGTTGTTCGCGCCGAGTTCCATGCGGCCCTTATCGAAATATTGCACCGTTCGCTTGCCGCCCGTCACCTCTTTGTACTCTTCCTGCACACCATCGGTGAATGGCGACGGCCCCCAGACGTACGTTCTCCCGCCGGGGTTCGCATCCGTCTTCGACCAGAGCGATTGGAACGCGGGATTGGCGAAGGCCGCCGCGCCCACGGATGAAAGAACGAGGATGAGGGAGAGCGCCGCGCCGATGAGCGCCCCGCCCCCGATACCAAACTCTCTTCTGCGAACCATTACTCCT
>JBBSII010000350.1:0-5331 GCA_038232175.1 Thermomicrobiales bacterium | reverse complement strand
GAGCTGCTGAAGAGAGGCGGCGGGTGCGATTCGTCAGTAGATGATCGCTCCGAGCAACGAATGTACGGCGAGATGAATTTAGATGCGATTGCCCTGCCATAGGTACGAGGGCCCGCCAGTGTACACCGGAAAGTGTCGTACAATAGTCCGGCATGCAAAGCGGTTGATCGGTGGGAGACAGAGGATGAAGCGGGACGCGCGAATCGAACAGACACTTAATGAGATCGTCCGCAGACTCGTCGCGGACTATCAGCCGGAGAAGATCATCCTTTTCGGCTCATATGCCTATGGCGAACCCACTGAGGATAGTGACCTCGATGTGCTCATCATCAAAGAGACATCGGATCGGTTGATTCAGCGTATCTTCACGGTACATGAACTCGTGACCGATATGCATCCATATATTGGTTTGGAACCTCTTGTCTTGACCCCTGGCGAGATCGAGCAACGCCTGCGCATCGGCGATCAATTCGTCGCGGAAGTCCTTGAGCGGGGAGAATTGCTTTATGCAGCATAGCGATTCTTCCCACCCGGAGGATTGGTTGAAGATTGCCGAGAAGGACCTGAAACGTTTGCAGAGGGCATTGCAAGCGCACGACCCGGACCAAGCGGGCTTCTATCTCCAGCAGGCGGTCGAGAAGTTCCTCAAGGCTTTCCTGCTTTCGTGTGGGGCGACGATCCGTCGGATTCATATCCTCGACGTTCTCCTCACGAATGCGATTTCTTACGAACCGACATTTGCCCAATATCGATTGACCTGTCAAAAAAATCACGGCGTTCTCTATGCTGGATCGCTACCCCTCCATGACGGACGCGGGAACTACGGAGCAAATCGTTCGCGAATGTTATCGCGATGTGCAGGGGCTGATAAAGCAGATTCGCGCGGCACTACAACCCATCGTCTCGTGAAATTGCGTCCGTATCCCGCGATGCGGTACGCTGCACGCTGACTTGGAGCCATCCAGCACCGACTGATCGACAGGACGTAGACCGCGTGAAGCAACGACCTCCGAGCACAACCCATCCGGAGCGGGTCGCGCGGCCTGTGCGCATTGTCGCCGCGTTGATGACGCTCCTTGTGCTCCTCGGGCTATGGGGGGGGACGCGCGCGCTCGTCACCTACGAGGGCCGGGGCGTCGTGGGCACAATGCCGTCGGCGGATTCCCCGCTCGTGCCGGGGCGGTCGGTCGGCGTGCAGACGTTCCTCGACAAGGAATCCGACCCCGCGAACATCCGGCGCACCGCCGCGATGCTCAAGGAAGGCGGCGTCACCAGCGTGCGCCAATCCTTCTCATGGTGCGAGTTGGAACCCGACGGGCGCGGCGTCTACTGGGACCAGCCGAACAACAAACCGTCGTGGCAGAAGTACGATCAGATCGTGGACATCCTGGGCGATGCGGGCATCTCGGTCATGGCCCGCCTCGACAACGCGCCAACATGGTCGCGACCGGGGAAGAACAACACCCCCGGCAGCAAATGCCAGAAGGGGCCGCCGAACGACCTCAATGCGTACGCCGACTTCGTCCGCGCGTTCACGGACCATTATCGCGGCAGGGTGAGCGCGGTGCAGATCTGGAACGAGCCGAACCTCGGCGTCGAGTGGGGCAATGGCCCGATCAACGTCGTGCAGTACACGGACATGCTCCGGCGCGCGTACCAGGCGGCGAAGCAGGGCGACCCGAACGTGCTCGTCGTGACGGCGGCCCTCGCCCCGACGAAAGCGCCGCCGCCGGAGAACCTCTCCGACCTCGCGTTCTACGAGCAGATGTACCAGGCGGGCGCGAAGGGATCGTTCGACGTGCTGGCGGTCAACGTCTACGGCTTGGGCGAGCCGCCGGATGACCGCCGCCTCTCGCCCGACCGCTTCAACGTCTCGCGCCCGATCATCGTGCATGACATCATGACGCGCTACGGCGACACGACGACGCCCGTCTGGGCGACCGAGTTCGGCTACAACTCGCTCCCGAAGGGATGGAACGGCGAGCCGAGCATCTGGGGCGACAATGTGGACGAGCAGACGCAGGCGCGCTACCTCATCGGCGGCCTGACGCGGATGCAGACCGAGTGGCCCTGGATGGGCAGGGTCTACATCTGGGGCTTCCGCTGGGCGGAGCGGCCCGGCGCCTTCGGCTACCCCTTCAGCGGGCCATACGGTCGCCCGAAGCCGGAGCCGTACTTCGCCCTCGTTAATTACGATTTCACGCCACGACCCGCGTGGACGGCGGTGCGGCAGTTCGCGCACAATCCGGTTCTCCGCACGGGGCGCACCGCCGCGACGGACAGCGTCGTCCAGGCGAATGGCGCGTGGGAACGCGGCGGCGAGGGGTCGATGACGCTCGCCACCGACGCACCCGATGCCCCGCTTACCGTGCCGTGGGCGGGGACGGACCTCGGCGTGACGGGGGCAGGTGGCCGCGCGCGCATCACCGTCGATGGGCGGGAGCGCGGCATCGTGCAACTCGACGCCGCACCCGGCGGCGTGACGCGACTGGCGAGCAATATGCCGGATGGCCCGCACACGCTGACCCTTCAACCCGCTGGGGGAACGGTGCGCGTGGATAGTTTCGTCGTGCAGCGGCGACCGCCGTTCGGCTGGATGGCGCGGCTGCTTACCCTCGGCGTCATCCTCTTCGGCGCGGGCGCGATTGGCACGGTCGTTGCGGAGACCCTGGCAGCCGGTAACGACGCTCTGGCGCGCACGCGCGGACAGCGGGAAGACGCAACGATGCACGAAATGACCATCCGATGAGTAGAGCGCTGCGTCTCTCCATGGGGGCGCTCTCCGAACCGCTGCTCTGGCCGCTCGGCGTGGCGGTGCTGCTGCTCTTCCTCGTCCCCTCGACGATCGCCGCGCTGCTCCCGCTCGCCGTGGTCGGGTGCATCGGGTTGCGCCGCCCCGCGCTCGCCGTGGCGGTGATCCCCGTCACCTTCCCCTTCCACGATGTCACCTCGCCCGGCACGCACCTGCACCTCGACCGCACGATGCTGCTGATCATCGTCGCGCTGCTCGCGACGGCGGGGCACGTCGCGCTCGCCGCGCTCCCGGCATTCCTACCCATTGTCGGCAAATGGTCCGCTGTGGTGGTCGAGGAGACGTGGACGCGCGAGGAGATACGCACCCTCCCGGCGGGAATCATGGCGTATTTCTGGCGACCGGGGACATGGGCCGCGCTCTCGCTCTTCCTGCTCGGTCTCTTCTCGCTCCTCACCGTGGCGGATCGCGACTTCCGCGCGAACAGCGTCCGCGAGTTCCGCACGACGATCCTCTTCCCCGTGCTCCTCTTCCTGCTCGCCGCCGCACTGCTGGAGGGGGGCGAGCGCCGCCCGATCATGTTCCGCATCATGGTGCTGGGGGTGGACACGGTCATCGTCTCCGGCGTCATCATCGCGCTGATCGCCTATGTGCAGTTCGCGCAGGGTGGCGGCCTCGACGTGGAGGGCGTGCGCCGTGTCCGGTCGACCTTTCACCACCCGAACGAACTCGCGCTCTATCTGGGTCGAATCGTGCCGATCACCGCCGCGTATGTCGCGTTCGGGCCGCGTGGCTGGCGCACCGGTGCGTACCTCGGTGCGACGATTATCATGCTCGGCGGCGTCGGCCTCTCCTTCTCGCGCGGCGGCTACATCGGCGTGGCGGCCGCCCTCCTCGTGCTCGTCTGCGCCAGCGGCAACCGTCGGCTGATCGTTGGCTACCTGACGACGGGCGCGGTCGTCGGTTTCGCCGCCTTCGCGACGGGAATCGAGCGATTCACCTCGCTCATCCACCCCGCGAGCGGCAGCGACGGCCTGCGCCTCAACATCTGGGCGTCGGCGGCGCGGATGCTGCGCGACCATCCCGCGTGGGGCGTCGGGCTTGACCAGTTCGTGTCGCAGTACCCGCGCTACATCAAGCCGGATGCGTGGCAGGAGCGGTTCACGTCGCATCCGCACAACATCATCCTCGATTTCTACGTCCGGCTCGGAATGCTCGGCCTCGCGTGGCTGATCTTCACGCTCGTCCCGTTCATGGTGCGGGGCTGGCGCACGGCGATGCGACGCAGGGCGGAGGGCGATCGGCTCCGATTTGCCCTGGCCATCGGCGCGACGGGCGCGCTCGTCGATCTCACGGTGCACGGCATGGTCGATCAGGATTACTTCCTGCACATGCTCGCGTACGGGTTCTGGTTCGCGATCCTGATTATCCGCGTCTGCGCCTTCGAGGGGCCGATCGATGACTCAGGCGTGCCCGCAGGGCCGCGCGTCGCGTATGGGGCGTCGCAGCACCGGCCCGCCGACTCACTCCTGGCGGGCGCTGCCACGGAGCGCTCCACGAAGGCCACGCCATCGTCCCCATTCGCGGGGGGACGGCATCCCGTGTAGGATTAGGGAAGTACTCAGTACTCAGTACTGGGGTCAGGTACCACGATACAGGGGAAGAGGGGCGACGGTGCGGATTCTGGTAACGGGCGGGGCGGGGTTCATCGGGTCACATCTCTGCGATGCGTTGCTCGCGCGGGGCGACGAGATCGTCGTCTGGGACAACTTCATCACGGGCAAGCGGGCGAACCTCGCCCACCTCAGCGAGACGCCGAACTTCCGCTTCGTGGAGCACGACATCGTGCAGCCGCTGCCCGACCCCGGCCCGCTCGACCAGATCTACCACCTCGCCTCCCCCGCTAGCCCGGAAGGATACCGGGGCCACCCGATCGAGACGCACCTGACCAACGCGCTCGGCACCTACCACCTGCTCGAACTGGCGAAGGCGACGGGTGCTCGCCTGCTGCTCACCTCGACGAGCGAGGCGTACGGCGACCCGCTGGAGCATCCGCAGAAGGAGACGTATCGCGGCAATGTCAACCCGGTGGGCGAGCGCTCCTGCTACGACGAGAGCAAGCGCTTCGCGGAGTCGCTGACGATGGAGTATCACCGCATCTACAACCAGGACACCCGCATCGTGCGCCTCTTCAACACATATGGGCCGCGCATGGATGTCAACGACGGGCGCGTGATCCCGAACCTCCTCTCACAGGCGCTGCGGGGCGAGCCGCTGACGCTCTACGACGGCGGCACGCGGACGCGCGCCTTCTGCTACGTCTCGGACCTCGTGCGCGGGCTGCTGGCGGTGATGGACTCGCCGCGCGCGAAGGGCGAGGTCATCAACCTCGGCAACCCGGACGAGCGCACGATTCGCGACCTTGCGGAGAACATCCTGCGCGCGACGGGTCGCAACGTCCCGTTCGTGGACCGCCCAACCGTCGTGGGCGACGACCCGAACCGCCGCTGCCCGGACATCACGAAGGCGCGCACGCTCGTTGGCTGGGAGCCGCATGTCCCGCTGGACGAAGGTCTCCG
>JBBSII010000349.1:0-5345 GCA_038232175.1 Thermomicrobiales bacterium | reverse complement strand
CAGCAGCAGCGGGCGGTCACGGCGGTGATTCGCAAGCGCCTCCCCGCGACGCTCGTGCTGGCGGGGATCTCCTTCGCGCTGGCGCTGATCGTCGCGATCCCGCTCGGCATCCTCGCAGCGGTTAAGCGCAATAGCGCCTTCGATCACGTTGCGGCGTTTCTCAGCCTCTTCGGCGTCGCGGTACCCGTCTTCTGGTATGGCATTCTGCTCATTATCATCTTCGCCGTCTGGCTCCGCGTCCTGCCCTCCGGTGGGCTGGCGGAGGATGTGACGAAATTCGAGCCGTTCGATCGCGTCAAGCATCTCATTTTGCCGACGATTGTCCTCGGCACAACGGCGATGGCGCAGTTCACGCGCTACATGCGTTCCAGCATGGTCGCGGTGTTGCAGGACGATTACGTACGGACCGCACGGGCGAAGGGCCTGCGGGAAGGAGTGGTGCTTTCGCGTCACGCGCTCCGCAATGCGCTCATCCCGGTCGTGACGGTGATTGGCGTCGTCGTGCCGCGGCTGATCGGCGGCGCGGCAATCACCGAAACGGTCTTCTCGTACCCCGGTATGGGGAGCCTCGCGGTGGATTCCGCGCGACAGCGTGATTACCCCGTGGTGATGGGCGTCACACTCCTCGTCGGTGTCGCGGTGGTTGTCAGTAATCTCGTTACGGATCTGCTCTACGGCTGGATTGATCCGCGCATCCGCATCGGTGAAACGCAGGGAGGGTGACGTGGTCTCGGAATCGAACGCGACCACGAGCGGCGCGGCGATCACACCGCTGGGTGAGGGGCGGCAAGCGCGGGCGCGCAGCGAGTGGCGTGACGGGCTGCGCGTCATCGTCCGCAATCATCTCGCCCTTGCCGCGCTCATCTTCCTCATCGCCATTCATATCGGCGCGATTGCCGCATCGGCGATCGCACCGCACGATCCGGAGCAGATCGTCATTCAGGATAAGTTCCAGCGACCGAGCGCGCCCCACCTTCTCGGCACGGACGAAAATGGTCGCGATGTCCTTTCTCGCCTCATCTATGGCGCGCGCGTCTCACTTCTCGTCGGCAGCCTCTCCGTCGTCATCTCCGTCGTGATTGGCACGCTCTCCGGTGGGGTCGCGGGCTATCGGGGCGGTTTCGTGGACAGTCTGATTATGCGGCTGGTGGATGGGATGCTGACGATCCCGACCTTTTTCCTTGTCCTTATCACGGTCGCGGTCTTCGGCTCATCCGTCCGCAATCTCATCCTTGTCATTGCCCTCACCAGCTGGATGGTGATCGCGCGTGTCGTGCGCAGCGAGGTGTTGCGGACGAAGCAGATGGACTTCGTGCTCGCCGCGCGATCGCTGGGGGCGTCGTCCGCCCGCGTCTTGCTGCGTCATATCCTGCCCGCCACCGTGCCGAGCATCATTGTCTCGACGACGCTTGGCGTGGCGAATGCCATCCTCACCGAATCCGCGCTCTCTTACCTCGGCGTCGGTGTCCAGCCACCCACCCCGACGTGGGGCAACATGCTCAGCGGCGCGACAAACTACATTTTCCGCCGCCCGGAACTGGCGATCTATCCGGGTGTCCTGATTTTCATCACCGTCCTCGCCTATAACTTCTTCGGTGACGGCCTGCACGACGCGTTCGATCCACGGTACCGACACCAGGGGTGACGACCTACCCCCCGGCCTCCTTCCCGTGTCGGGAAAGGGGGAGCGAGCTTCCAAGTGACCCAGGCGCTAGAGGACATTCGGACAGTGAGATGAGTCACCCCCTCCTCGCGGGAGGGGGCAGGGGGATAGGTACAATGCTCGAAACCACGATGCTGGATGCGATTGACGCAGAGCGGATGATGCGGGATGTCGAATATCTCAGCACGCTCCAGCGGCACGCCGGGACGGAGGATGAAGCGAAGGCTTTCCGGTACATCGCCGATCAGTGCCGCGCGGCGGGGATCGAGGACGTACGCGAGTACGCCTTCGATGCCTTCCTTTCCTTCCCGATCAAAGGGACGCTGACGATCGAGGGTATCGGCCCGGTGAAGGTCAAGACGCGCGCCTTCGCCACCTCCACGAATGGGCGGGAGGTCAGCGGCGAGATCGTCTTCGTGCCGACCAAGGGCGGTACCGCGCTCTTCAGCGGCGATGGCTCGCACGACTACGACGACCTTGACGTGCGCGGCAAAATCGTCATCTCCGACCGGGGTCGGCCGGACACGATCCTCGCGGCCGGGCGGGCGGGGGCGCTCTGCCACATCCATTACTGGGCGAGCGACGAGGATGCCATCCACGAGCAGATCACAACGACAATCTGGGGGACACCGACACCGGAGACCATTGGTCGGCTGCCGATCATCCCGTCACTCGGCGTGACGCGCAACGACGGCCTGCGGATCGCCGAGGCGGCGAAGGCGGGTGGATTGCGTGGCACCTTCAGTACCGTCGTGCAGACCGAATGGCGGCGCGTGCCGATTGTTGTCGCCCATATCTCCGGGACATATTCAGACGACTTCGCCTTCGCGAACGGCCATGTGGACTCGTGGTACTACGGCACGACGGACAACGCGACGGGCAACGCCGCCTGTCTCGAACTCGCCCGCATCGCCTGGCTGGCGCGAGACGAGCTGGCGCGCGGCGTGCGCATCGCGTGGTGGACGGGGCACTCGCAGGGACGATACGCGGGCAGCGCGTGGTACGCGGACAATTTCTGGGAAGACTTGCACGAGCACGCCGTCATCAACATCAATATTGACTCGCCCGGCGCGAAGGGGGCGACGCGCTACGATGTCGTGACGATGGGCGCGGAGACGGAGCGGTTCGGCACCGAAATGATCCGCGTGCTGACCGGTCAGCATGCTGAGGCGGAGCGACCGACGCGGGCAGGGGATCAATCCTTCTGGGGGCCGGGCGTGCCCTCCCTGTACATGCTCCTCTCCAATCTGCCAAAGGAGCAGTGGGCAGCGGTTGGCGGCTGCGGCATGAACTGGTGGTGGCATACGGAGTCGGACACGATCGAGACCGCCGACCGCGATGTGCTGGCGCTCGATGTCCGCATCTACGCCGCGACGCTCGCGCGCTTCTGCGGTGGGCCGGTGTTGCCCTTCACCCTCGCGGACGCGGCGCGCGAGATTGACGATCTGCTCGCGCAGTACGAGCAGCAAGCGGCGGGCCGCTTCGATCTTACCCTGGCCCGCGCGCGCGCCGCCGAAGCGATCCGTGCGACCGAGGCATTGGACGCCCGTGCCCGCGCGCTCATCGAGGCGAACGCCAGCCCGGATGACCCGGAAGCCCGCGCGGTCGTCGCAGCGCAGAAGGCAGTGACGCGGGCGCTCGTGCCGCTCCGGTACACGGCGGGCAATCGCTTCGATCACGATCCCGCGATGCCGACACCTGCCCTACAACTCTTGCGCGATCTCCCGCTCCTCGTCACACTCCCACCGGAGAGCGATGGCGCGCGCTTCCTGACGACCGCGCTCGTCCGGAAGCGCAACGCCGTCTGTGCCGCGCTACGGGAGGCGACGCTGGCGGCACAGGCAGTGATGCAATTGATTGAACCGCAGAGAGAAACGATTTGAACCACGAAGACACGAAGAACACGAAGGAAAGGGGAGAAAGAGAAAAAAAGAAAAACAATACCCTCTTCTCTTCTTCGTGCTCTTCGTGTCTTCGTGGTTCACGTTTCTTCTTCTCTCTGCGTCCTCTGCCGGGCGCCCTCTGGGTAGCATGCGGTTCAATCGGTTAGACAAGACCCAATGAAGGAGGGGAATGTGATGGCACCGGCAATGACTGAATGGAGAGGTGGCGAGGCGGAAAGGGCGTTTCTTGGCACACTGAGCACGGCGATGCCGTGGGAGGTGATTCACGAGTTCAGCAATTACGTGCGCGAATCCGGCACGGAGGGCGAGCAGCAGGCAGTGGACGCGATCACGCGGCGACTGACGGAGTGGGGTATCCCGCACACCGTCCATCATCCGCGCTGCTTCATCAGCCTGCCGCGCGGCGCGACCGTCACCGTCACCCTGACAGACGGCGCCGCGCGCACGCTGACGGGCACGACGCCCGCCTTCGCCGTACCGACGGGCGACGCGGGGATCACCGGGCAGGCGGTGCATGTGGAGGCGGCGCACGCGACGAACGTCAACACGATCTTCACCTCCGGACTCGGCAATGCGTTGGAAGGGCGGGACGTTGTTGGCAAGATCGCTGTCTTAAACGGTCTACCGATGCCCGCGCGCATCGCCGACCTGACGCACGCAGGCGTCGCCGCCGCGATCTTCACCAGCCCCGGCACGAATGTCCACGAGGGCATCTGCACGCCGATCTGGGGTGCGCCGGACCTTGAGACCGCCGGGGCCGCGCCGACCTTGAGCGTCGCGGAGATCAACAAGCCGGACGGCGCGTGGCTCAAGGAGCAGATTGCCGACGGTATGATGCGCACGGTGACGGTGCACACGAACCTCGACACGCGCTGGCGGGAGATCCCCGTCACGGTAGCGGAGATCCGGGGCGCGACGGCGCCGGAGGAGTTCGTGCTTGTCCACGGCCATCTCGACGCGTGGGGCGAGGGAATCGGCGACAACGCGACGGGTGACGCGACCTTGCTCGAACTCGCCCGCGCCCTGCACGAGCACCGGCATAACCTCGCGCGCAGCGTGCGGGTCGCGTGGTGGAGTGGCCACTCGCACGGGCGGTACGCAGGCAGCACCTGGTACGCGGATACCTTTGGCCTCGATCTGATCGAGCACTGCGTCGCGCAGGTGAACTGCGACTCCCCCGGCTGCAGCTGGGCGACCGAGTACCGCGACGTTTCGTGGACACCCGAACTCGGCGCGTTCACGCAGGCCGTCATCCGCGATGTGACCGGCCTCCCAGCGCAGGGCGAGCGACCGCCGCGCGCGGGCGACTACTCGTTCAGCAACCTCGGCATCTCCGGCACGCTGATGCTCTCCTCCACGATGCCGCAGGCGGTCGCGGACGAGCACGGCTACTATGCGGTCGGCGGCTGCGGCGGCAACATCGCGTGGCACACCGTCGATGACACCCTAGAGATTGCTGACCGCGACAACCTGGAGCGGGACATCAAGGTCTACGGGGGCGTCGTCTGGCGGCTGGCGAACGCGCCGGTGCTCCCCTTCGATCTCGCGGCGGCGGGGAAGGACATTAAGGAGAGTCTGAACCACTACCAGCAGGCGCTCGGTGACCGCTTCGACCTCGGTGAGGTCGGAGCGGCGGCGGACGCCTTCATCGCGGCAGCTTCGGCATTCATGGCGAAGGCGAGCGCGAGCGATCCCGCCGCCGGGAAAGAGACGAACACGCATTTGCTCCGTGCGAGCCGGGAACTGACGGGCCTGAACTTCGCGCAGCGCGGCTGGTT
>JBBSII010000348.1:0-5354 GCA_038232175.1 Thermomicrobiales bacterium | reverse complement strand
TTTCGCGCCCCTTGTGCTGGCAGAGCGTCGCGCCCGCGCTGTACCGCCCGCCCGTCTCGATCACCACCTGCGCCTGAGGCGACTCCACAAGCGTTGGATCCGCCGCGACGGCGACGGCGAGCGGGTCGTGCAACTGGAATGTGTCGCGCCCCATCTGCGTGAACATGCGCATCCCCGCGAGCCGGACGACCCCCGCGTTCGCCGCCTTCTCGCCCGCTAACCGCTCCCACTGCGCCCGCGTCAGCAGCGCTTTCGTCGTCACATCCAGTCCCACCCACGTCGCGTCGAACCCCGCCGCCAGCACCTGCGCCGCCGCTTCGGGGTCGGCGAAGATGTTGAACTCGGCGGCGGCGGTCGTGTTGCCAGGGACGCGGAACGCGCCGCCCATGATGACGAGGCGCTTGACGAGGCGCGGCAACTCCGGCTCCAACGCCACCGCGACCGCGAGGTTCGTCAGTGGGCCGACGAAGATGAATGTCAGGTCGCCGGGCGACTGACGCGCCGCGTCGATCAGATACTGCGGCGCGCTCCGTGGCTCGACCGACCGGCCCGACTGCGGGAAGTCCGCGCCGCCGAGGCCGTCGTCGCCGTGGATATGCGCCGCATCGTGCAGCGGCCGGTCGAGCGGGCGGCTCATGCCCCGATAGACCGGGATGTGCGACCCGCCGACGTAGTCGAGCACGCGGAGCGTGTTCCGCGTCGTGTGCTCAAGCGCCACATTCCCCGCCACCGTCGTCACCCCGATCAGGTCAATCGTCGGCGCGGTGACGGCGAGCGCAATCGCCATCGCGTCGTCCACCCCGGTATCCACATCAAGAATCGCGCGAATCGGTTCCAGTGCCACACGTCCCTCCATCCATCTTTACACAAATTGAACGTTGAACCACAGAGACACGGGGCGAAACCGGGGATGAACCGCAGAGGCGCAGAGGACGCAGAGACGGGAGGAGAAGAGGAGAAAGAGGGATTTATATTATCGTCTTCCTCTGCGTTCTCTCTGTGCCTCTGTGGTTCATCCCCGGTTTAAACCTGTCAGCCATCACCCGGAGCGCCAGCGGCGACTGCGGCCTCCCACAACGCGACGGGCGGTGTTTTTTCCATCGGTGACGCGGTGAGCACATCGAGGAAGTACGGCCCGCCATCGGCGAATGCGGTCTGTAGGGCGCGTCCGAGGTCCGCAGGGTCCGCGACGCGCGCGCTTTTCAGGCCGAAGCCGCGCGCGATGGCACTGTAGTCCGTCTCCGTCGAGAAATCGACCGAGTAGTAGCGCTGGCCGTGATAGAGGTGCTGCAACTCCTTGATCCAGCCGAACGACCCGTTGTTGCAGAGGATGACGACGACCGGCAGGTTTAGGCGGCTGATCGTTTCAAGATCGCCGCACGACATGCCGAACGAACCATCGCCCGTCATCGCGACGACGCGCTGACCGGCCCGCGCTGCCATCGCCGCCCCGACGACGCCACCGATCGCGTAGCCGAGGCCACCATGCGCCCGCGGGATCGCGAAGCCGCGCCCCGCGACCTGCATTGGGAATTGCGCCGCGAGGTATGGCGTCGGCGTGCCGGGGTCCGCGACGATCAGCGGGTCGCCGGGGAGCAGGTCGCGCAGATGCCGGATGAGGCGCGCGGGGTGGATTGGCCGCACATCGCTCCGGGCGTCGGCGTCTACTTGCTCCCACCACGCAGCCGCCTCCTGCGCGAACGCGGCGATGCGCGGTGCATTGCGAGCACCGATACGTGCAGGATCATTAATGGCATCGAGCAGGTCATCGAGCGCGAGGCGGGCATCGCCAACGAGCGCAACGGCGGCGCGGTAGTTATTCCCGACCTCCCAGGGTTCCACATCGAGGTGAATCACCGTCGGGCCACCCGCCTCCGGGCGGGCGGGCAGGCTCCAATTCAGCGTCGTGACGCTGTCCGTGCGCGTGCCTATGAAGAAGGCGACATCCGCGTCCATCAGCGCGCGCCGCGTGTAGTCGCGCCCGCCGTTCCCACCGACCACGCCGAGGCTGACATCGCTCGTCTCCGCGATGCTCCCCTTGCCGTTGATGCTCGTCGCGACGGGGATGTTCAGCGTCTCCGCGAACCGCGTCAGGGCATCCCACGCGCGGGAGCCGTGCACGCCACCGCCCGCGACAATGATCGGTCGCTCCGCCGCCTCGATCAGCCCCGCCGCGCGCTCGATGGCGGCGGGGTCCGGGCGCACGGGCGCGGCGGGCGCGCTCCCCCAGAGCGGGTCCGTGTGCACCGACGCCGCGCCGATGTCGCCCGCGAGCACATCCGCCGGGAGCGCGAGGTGCGTCGCGCCGGGGCGACCGCTAGTGGAGAGCCGGAGCGCGCGTCGCAGGGCGTCCGGCAGCCCCTCGCTCGTCTTCACCTTCGTCGTCCACTTCGTCACCGCCGTGAAGAGCGTCACCTGATCGAGTTCCGTCAGGACGCCGCGCCCCTCCTCGGAAACCGGCGTGTCCGTCGTCAGGCAGAGTAGCGGCACGGCGGAACCATGCGCCTCCGCCACACCGGGGATGATGTATGTCGCGCCGCCACCGGACGGCCCCTCCGTCACGCCGATGCGGTTCGTGAACCGCGCGTAGGCGTCCGCCGCGAATGACGCCGACCGCTCGTCGCGGAACATGATGTGCCGGATCGCGTCGGCACGATGGTAGAGCGCGTCGTAGAAACTCATGCTCGTGTCGCCGGGCAAGCCAAACATGTGCGTCACGCCGGTGTCAATCAGCATCTGCACCAGCGCTTCCGATGCGTTCATTCCCACTCCCTTCCCGTGCTTTCGTCGTCTTCCCCGGCGCATTCTAGCATGGGGACAGTCGGTAGTCGGCGGTGTGATATACTGCCGCGCACGGGGTGCATCGTACGTACAGTTTGCATAACGTAGGGACATTGAGGGGTAGTGTGAAGCAGGAGCAGGAACAGGGGCAGCACCTCTCTTTGTCGCGGATGCGGCGGCTCATCGCCGGGTTGCTGTGCATCGTCCTTATCACGAGCGTCACACCACCGCCGGTAACCGCCGCCACGAGCGACCCATTTACGATCAAGCCCGTCATGACCGCCACGCCGACCGCCGATCAGACCGACCCGGTGATGGCGGGGACGGAGATCGCGTGGGCGGATCGCCGGACGGGCATCTTCGATGTAGTGACGTACGACACGGATGAGGGGCAGGAGCAGCGGCTCGCCCTCGCCGTCCCGCTTGCCACACCGGGGACGGAGCGCAACCAACCCGCCATCGATGGGCAGACGCTCGTCTGGGTCAACACCCCGCCGCCCGATGTTTCACCCGTCAGCACGCCAATTGCCGTCGCGGCGCAGCCGCAGACGCAGACGATTGGCGCGTACGACCTTACGCGGCGGAAGGTCATCCCCCTGACCAATGTCGGCGCGGGCCGGAAGCGGCGCCCGGTTGTCAGTGGGAACACCATCGTCTACGGCGACAAGCGCGGCGGCGACTGGGATTTGTACGGGTACGACTTCACGACGAA
The DNA here is from genome assembly GCA_038232175.1 of Thermomicrobiales bacterium. Lineage (GTDB taxonomy): Bacteria > Chloroflexota > Chloroflexia > Thermomicrobiales > JALYUS01 > JALYUS01. Next base: position 1,861 of record JBBSII010000348.1, on the reverse strand, counting down.
CACCGAGTTCCCCGTCGCGGTCGGTGGCGGCGCGCACGGCTACGCCGCGATCAACGGCGGCACGGTCGTCTACGAAGTCTTCCGCGACGGCAATTGGGACGTGATGGCGTACACGCTGCGGGACCAGAAGACGTTCGCCATCGCCGCCGGACCCGGCGACCAGAATTACCCGCAGGTTTCCGGCAACACCGTGGTCTACATCGATCAAGGGATGGCAGGCGGCCCATCCTCACTCAAGATGTACGACATCGAGACGAAGCAGACGAAGACGATTGCGAAGGATCATCGTGTCGCCCGCCCGTCCATCAGCGGCGACTTCATCGTGTGGGAGGATTGGCGCAACGGCGCGCCGAACATCTTCGCCTACGACATGAAGAAGAACACGGAGTACACACTCACCCGGAGCGGTGACGCTCGCGTCCCCTTCGTCGCCAGCCAGTTCATCGGCTGGCTCAAGAGCGACGCCTTCAGCGCGCGCGTCACCGCCGTCCGACTGGTGACGAAACTCCCGTCGGACCGGCTCGAACCGCCCACCGCGCCCGAACCAGATGTCCGCTACTATCAGGAAACCGGGCACTTCCTCAAATTAGGGTTCAAGGATTTCTGGCAGACGCACGGTGGCCTCGCGTACTTCGGCTATCCGGTCTCCGAGGAGTTCCCCGACACCGCGAGCGATGGGCAGGCAGTGACCGTCCAATACTTCGAGCGCTCCAAACTTGAGTACGTCAAGGCGACGGGCGCGACACGCATCGGCCTCGTCGGCACCGAACTAACCCGCGACCGGAGGTTCGATCCGATCGCCCCATTCCCGGACACACCGGACCGGCGATATCTGAAGGAGACCGGGCATTCGCTGGCGACGGGCTTCAAGAAATATTGGGACGATAACGGCAATGTTGGCACCTTCGGCTTCCCGATCTCCGAGGAACTGACGGAGAACGGGCTGATCGTGCAGTATTTCGAGCGCGGGCGGCTGGAGTACCACCCGGAACTGCCGGAAGGCAAGCGGATCACGCTCGGTCGCCTCGGTGAGGAGTTGCTCGAGGCGCGCGGCTGGATCAAGCCGCCGCCGCCGGACACAACGCAGTTCCCCGAACGGTAGGGGCGCGCGGCCTCACGCATTTTCACTACGGCGCATGGGTGCGCGGGAAACCGCGTCCCATGCGCTCCATCGCGTTGTCGCGCTCGCTCTCGCTTGCAATCGCAAGGGTTATCTGGTATATTCGCGGGCAGCAACGCGACGAGTGAAAGAGATGGCGGCGAACGATGCACCACATCCGTGCATTTCTCGCCTGACACCACTCACAAAACTCCTCCCTGTTGCGTTAATACGGGCGCGGGGATGCCCGGACTGCGGGATTGTGCATCGATGTGGGGAAGCAGGAGAGGGGTTTGTCGTGGAATTCTCGGATCGCACCCTGGCATGTCGCGACTGTGGGAAACCGTTCATCTGGACGGCCGGCGAGCAGACATTCTACGCGGAGAAGGGCCTCGTGAACGAGCCGGCGCGCTGCCCGGAATGCCGGGCGGCGCGCAAAGCCCGCCTTGGCCTCGAACCACCCCGGATGATGCACACTATCGTCTGCGCGGAGTGCGGCCAGGAAACGACCGTCCCGTTCGTCCCGCGCAATGGCCGCCCCGTGCTCTGCTCCTCCTGCTTCACAAAGGCAAAAGCGGCGGAAGCGGCGGGGATAGACGTGCGCGCGATCGCCCTCGCGGACTAGTGGTCTGTCAAGACTCAATAGATGGATAAAGATGCTTGAGTTTGATCCGGGCATCGTCCGTTGTGAAGCGCCAGTTCATCCCTTTCCCCGCCGCGTTACGCTCCACGTTCCATGCGCCAACCTCCTCACGCAACGTT
>JBBSII010000347.1:0-5355 GCA_038232175.1 Thermomicrobiales bacterium | reverse complement strand
GGGAAGGTGCACGGGATCGGCGCGAGCAGCCACTGCGTGTCCGACTCGCCCCGCCGCAGGCGCTCGCGCATCTTTTCGAGCATCACCCGCTCGTGCGCCGCGTGCTGATCGACGAGATACATCCCGGACGCATCCTCCGCGACGATGTACGTGTTCGCGATCTGCCCGACCACCCGCAGCCGCGCCGCCGTTGGGAACGGCACGGGCGCGATGGGCGCATTGCGCTCCTGCTCCCGCTCCGGCACGGATTGCGCGGTGGATGGCGGCGCGGACATGGTCGTTCGCGCCTCCGTGTTCCACGCCATCGGCTGCTGCGCGCTGAAGACCGACGACCCGCCCCGCTCGGGCCGCGCGAACCCCCGCGTCGGCGTCGGGCCGGTCGTGGTCGTGAACGCGCTCGGCAACGAGACGAGCGGCACGACCGCCGTTGACGCCGTGCCGAGGAGCACCTCGCGCACCGCCACGCCGACGAGCCGGTTCACGTCGCGCTCGGAGACGAAGCGCACCTCCTGCTTCGTCGGGTGCACATTGACATCGACGAGATGCGGCGCGATGCCGAGCGAGACGACCGCCAGCGGGTGCCGCCCGACCATTAGGAGGCTGTGATACGCCTCCTCCAGCGCGTACATCATGCCGCGATGCTGCACCCACCGGCCATTGACAAAGAAGAGGATCTGCGAGCGATCCGCGCGGTCGAAGGTTGGATGCGAGACGAACCCAGCGAGCGAGACCGGCGTTCCCGATTCCTGCTCTCGATCCTGCACCATGTGCGGGAGCGCGAGCATCGCACCCGCCGCCTCGTGGCCGAGGACCTGCCCGATCGCGCCGCGCAGGTCGCCGTCGCCCGACGTGCGGAGCACGGTGCGCCCATCGATGGTCAACTCGAAGCGCACATCGGGCCGACCGAGGGCGTATGCATGGACGCCGCGCGTGATGAAACTCGTCTCCGTCTGGACGGAGCGCAGGAACTTGAGCCGGGCAGGGACATGCTGGAAGAGGTCGCGCACGGTGACGGATGTCCCCTGCGGGCAGCCGCGCGTCCGCTCGGTCACGGGGCGTCCGCCGTCGATCTGCAACTCGAAGCCGACATCGCTGCCGATGGGTCGCGTCGCGAGAGTGAAGCGCGAGACCGCCGCGATGCTGGCGAGCGCCTCGCCGCGGAAGCCGAGCGTGGTGATGTTCTGGAGATCGGCGAGCGCGGCGACCTTGCTCGTCGCATGCGGCTCGACGGCGAGGCGCGCATCCTCCGTGGTCATGCCGATGCCGTCATCGACGACGCGGATCAGGTCGCGCCCGCCCTGGCGCGTCTCGATGCGCACGCTCAACGCGCCCGCGTCCAGCGCGTTCTCGACCAGTTCTTTGACGACGGATGCGGGTCGTTCGACTACTTCGCCCGCCGCGATCTTGCTGACGAGTTCGGGCGTAAGGATGCGAATTGCCATGCGGAAATGTCCGTTTCAAGGGTTTTGGTGGAGGCAGGGGGACTCGAACCCCCGACCTCTACAGTGCGATTGTAGCGCTCTCCCAGCTGAGCTATGCCCCCTCGCTCCACCGTCGCGGAGTATACCAGAGGCGCGCGCGCGGTACAAGCGGTCTCGCGCACCGCGTTTCGGCGCGTATGCCGCGCGGTTGCGCGCCATACGCGGGTGCGGTATTGTGGGGGCCAGTTGGCGATGGCTATTCTGTTCGATCAAGGGAGCGTGGATGTCGGCTCAGCCCCAGGAAGTCAGTCTCGAAGCGCAATCGCTCGCGCGCGATCTCGCCCATGTCGCCTCGGACGCGCACGCCAGCGACGTGCTCGTGCTCGACATCGCGGCCCTGACGACGCTCGCGGATTACTTCGTCGTCTGCACGGCGGACAACGAGCGGATGCTCCGCGCGATCATCCGGTCGCTCCACGAGTACGGCGCGCAACGGCAGGGGCACCTGAACCGACAGGAGGGCGGGCCGGAATCCGGCTGGGTGTTGCTGGACTTCGGCGATGTGATCGTCCACGTCTTCGGCAAGACCGAGCGCGACTTCTACCAACTCGACCGGCTGTGGGCCGACGCGCCCCGCATCCTTGTCATCCAGTAACATAAGACACAGGCGCGCGGACGAGCGGGGTGAGGGCGATGAGCGACGAGCAGACCGACATGGCGAGCGAGCAACCGATGGGCCCCTTCCTCATCGGCGGGGGCATCGGTCTGCTGTGCGGGCTGATCATCGGGTCGCTCTGCGGCGCGTTCTGCGCGCGCTCGGTGATGGCGGCGGTCGGCGCGCTCCGGAGGCGCTTCGAGTCCGAAGACCCGCTCCCGTTCGAATTCCTCGCGCAGTAACGACCGCCCCTATTTCCCGCGATCGGCAGTGACCTCGGCGGGCGGGCGTACACCGCGCACGCTTCTTCGTGAGCGCGCCGATTGGGACACATCGCCGTCATCCTCGATTCCTTGTTGCCGATCGGACGGGCCGCGCAGCACGAGGAGGATCAGCGCGATCATCAGCAGGAGCGCAATCGCGCTGAAGATGAAGAACTTGATCCGCTTATCGAACAGGAGCGCGATCGTGCCGAAGACCGCGCAGATACCGTACGCGGCGAGCACGACCTGCCGCTGCGACCATCCGAGGTCGATGAGCCGGTCGTGCAGATGCCGACGATCCGCCTGCATCGGGTTCGCGCCGTTGCGCACCCGCACCAGAATCACCCAGGCGATGTTGAGGAGCGGCACGATGAGGACGAGCAGCGTCGTCGCGATCTTCGCGCCGCCGATAATCGACGCGACCGCCAGCGCATAGCCGAGGAACATCGCCCCGCAGTCGCCCATGATAATGCGCGACGGGTACCAGTTAAAGCGCAGGAAACCGAGTACCGCCGCCCCGAGCGCGAGCGGCAGGAGCGAGATCGTGAACTGCGGGTTGCCCGGCGGGCGGAAATAGGTGTGGATGAAGAGCACCGCGCTCGCGATGAAGACGATGCCGCCCGACAGTCCATCGACGCCGTCGATCCAGTTGATCGCGTTCGTCATGCCGACGATCCAGAGGAGGGTGAACGGAATCGCGATCACGAGCGAGAGATCGAGGGGTTTGCTGCGGAATGGGTTCGGCACGGAGCCAATCACGATGCCCGAATACGGACCATTCAGCCGGGGCAGGACGACGAGCGCCGCCGCCAGGAATTGCCAGATCAGCCGGGGCAACGGCGCGAGTTCGATCAGGTCGTCCGCGAGCATCACGAAGAAGATTAATATGCCGCCGACGAGCATGAGGACGATCCGCGCGACCTCGTCCGGGAAGCGCGTCACCGGCAGCGCGAACGAGAGCGCGACGCCGAGGACGAAGCCGAGGAAGATGCCGACGCCACCGACGCGCGGGATCGCTGTCGTCTTCAGGTGCCGCCCGCCGATGCGCCCGAACAACCCAAGGCGCACGGCGACCCGGTGCACCTGCCAAACGAAAAAGCCGGTGGCCGTGCCCGTCGCCACGAAGATAATTGCCGCAATCAACGGTCGTGACACCGACATTCCTCACTCGCGGGCAATGGGAACACGTTCAACGCACAGACCCGATCAGCGCCCGCCCCACGCGGCCCGAACGGCTGTCGGCAGTATGCGTTCCCCACCCAGCGCCGTCAATCGCCCGTTGCCAGCGCGCCGCCGCCGTGGTACATTCGCTCCCGTGCGCGGGAGTAACTCAGCGGTAGAGTTCCTGCCTTCCAAGCAGGCTGTCGTGGGTTCGAATCCCATCTCCCGCTCCATTTTCCCCTTCTGTAGCAAGCAAAATGAGACGCCCCGGATGCTGCGAAATGCGCTCCGGGGCGATTTGGTGACGATTTGGTGACGAACGTGTTCAGGCGGTGCCCGCAAAGGCGAATGCAGCCGGGGTTGCGAGGTCATCATCCTGCACATCGGTGATCGCATGCGCATACAGTTTCAGGGTGATCGCCGGGTTCGCGTGACCGAGACGGCGCGCGACGCGGGCAACATCCCATCGGTCCATGAGCAGGTGCGTGGCGTGCGTGTGGCGCAAGTCGTGGATATGGAAGCGGGGTAGCCGGTCGTCTTCCGTCTCGGCCTCCTTGTTCGCCTTTGTAATGATCGCGTAGAGATTGCGGAGCGCGTTCGAGGGGGTGAGCGGCCCGCCCGTCTCACTGGCGAAGACAAGATCGCAGTCGCGCCATGCATCGCCCATTGCTTGCCGTTGGAAGGTCTGCCGGTCGTGATGCGTGCGGAGTGCCGCGACCGATTCGGGGAAGAGGGTGATCGTGCGCAAGGCGGCGGGCGTCTTCGGCGTCGTCAGATGCACCTTCCCGTTGATTTCCTCGATACACTGCCGGACGCGCACCTGTCGCTTCACAAGGTCAACGTCCTGCCACCGCAGCGCGAGCACTTCGCCGCGTCGCATCCCAGTCTGTATCAGCACGAGCCATACGGGGCTGTACACGTCGTTCCCGGCAATGGTGAGGAATCGCCCAATTTGCGGCCCGGTGAGCACCACAGCGGGCCGTGAGCGCACCGTGGGCGGATCAATGGCAAGCATCGGGTTCACGGCGATGATGCGCCGCTTCAATCCATAGGCGAAGGCTTGCCGTAGTCGCTTGTGGCAGCGATGCACCATCGAATCCGAGCACCCTTTTTCCCGTAGCGCGATGTTGAAAGCGTCAATCGTCGCGGGCGTTACTTTCTGCACAGGCGTCGTGCCGAGCACGGGGATGATGTGTGTCTTCACCGTGCGCTCATACTCGATAATGGTGCGCTCCTTTGGGTTCGTGCCGCGTAGCACGTCAAGCCAGAGGGCGAACAGTTCCGTGACGGTCATCTTCGTGCCGTCAACCGCCGTACCGCGCTCAATGGCTATCAACCATTCCCGTTCCCGCGCGTCGGCTTCTTTCTTTGTGCGGAAGGTTTCGGTACTGCGTCGCCGCTTGCCCGTGAGCGGATCGGCGGGCACGTCCACCGTCACGCGATAGGAAACACCGTTCTTCCCTTGCCGCTTCGTTACTGCCATCGTCATTCCCTCTCATGACGGGGCCGGTTGCCCAGCCCCACGATTCCCGATGGTTACGCTGCCGTCTCCGCATCGTCCGGCGTCGTCAGCGCGTGGCAGGCGAGCATCCGGTCGAGCCGAAACGACCGCCACTCGCGCCGCAGCGTGCAATACGCCTTCGTGACAATCTGATCGTCCTTCGTCAGGGTGACGCTGTTCGGCCACAGGCAGCGGGCGGCGATTCCCCCCTTCGCATCGGCGTAGAGCACGACGACCGCGCTGCTGTCGCGCATCGCGTCCTTGACGCTGCTCAGCGTGTCGTACGCGACCTTGTATGCGTTGTACCGGCTGTAGACGTGGCAGGCGACTTCCATCAGGTTGAAGTCCGTCTGC
>JBBSII010000346.1:0-5357 GCA_038232175.1 Thermomicrobiales bacterium | reverse complement strand
AGGGGCGATGATTGCGCCTCAAACGCGCATGTCGGCATCAACACCACCGGGGATGTTCTGAAGGGGCTCCGAGGTGAGGTGATGGCAAAGATACCTTTGAGCGAAACAGGCCAATTTCAGCCCGAGCCAGACACATTACTGATCGAGGACCAGTCGCTCCGCTATGGCTTCATCCAATTGCCGAGGCGTGTGTTATACGCGCGCAATCTCTCTCGAGACGCGAAGCTCCTCTATGCAGTCCTGCTCGGATATGCCTGGCAGGAGGGGCGATGCTTTCCCGGCTATCACCGTCTTTGCGAAAATATGCAGGCGAGTGAGAACGCCGTACGCAAGTACATGCGCGAACTAGAATCCGTCAATCTCCTGAGACAAAGGCGCCGTGGACTGGGGAAAACAAATGTTTATACGCTGCTCGATCTCAGAACCTCAAAAATTGAGGTTCAAGAACCGCAGATGTTAGCGAACGAATCCAGAACCTCAAATTATGAGGTTCAAGAACCTACGGAAAGTGAGGTTCCTGAACCTGCGAAAAGTGAGGTTAAATTAGAAACAGTTAGAATAGAAACAGGAGGAATAGCGAATTCGAAATTTCGAAAGGCATCTCTTCCTAAAAAAACGACTGAAGATGGGGCTCTGGCGCTATCGACGATACACGCAGAGCGTGACGAGCGAGCCACACCGGACACCGCAGCGATCAGTGCTGCCGCACGAGAACACCTCGGAATCTTCGCCCAAGAGATCGCCCGCGAATTCAATGATGCCGCATCGCTACGATCATCGACTTCACGACTCGTGAATCTGTATCACCAGGTCAATCTACCGATGGAGGATTTCATTGAGCATCTCTACGCGGCACGATCGGTCACGAAAGAACGCACCGCTGTCATCCGCACGTCGGCAGGGGATGCCACCGCCGAGTGGAAGAAGAACAAGATGAGCTATTTCTTCGCGGTCCTGGAAGACCGCCTCGGAACTCGTGAGCGGCCCTGTGCCGGTACGGAAACCGGGAATGGGGCGCTCCGTCCATGATGGCCCGCAATCGGCCACGGTGCCCCTCTCAATCCGCATCGTCGCTTGCTCGACCGGTGCCAGGTCATCGCGATCGGCTGCTCGAGGAAGCGCGGCTGCCAGTGACGTGGAAGGAAACGCACGCAGAGGACGGGGAGGCGGTGCGGCAGGCAGCAGAGACGGCGTTTATGCATGCGTTGCACGCGATCACTGCGCCGCACACCGTGACCGCCACTTCACAACGGCAACTCAGCGCGCGGATCGTGAAGCATCAACCCCTTTGCTGCCTGCCGCGCCCTCGTCCTTTCCCCCTGACCCTGAACAGATACATTGAAGTGAGAGTCGTGCATAACTCAGCCGGTGATCGGATAACCGAGGACAGCGGCTATCACTTCGCCTTCGTATCGAGAGTAGGCAAGACTCCATTGCGGCGGATGCAAAACTGCGCGCACGGCGACGGTGACACGTCACCCGCGATTAGCCATGCACCAGTGGCTCACGCGCTTTGCCGCTGACGGCATCGCCGCACTTGATGATGCCCCACGATCCGGTCGCCCGCCCACAACCGATGTCAGCTACCAAGTCGCGCTCGACCGCGCCGCCGACAGTAATCCGCACGCGTGTTCTCGCGATCTATTCCACAGGCAGTCGCCGTGGCGCCTCGCTAACCGGCCGGGGTGGAGACGTTCTCGCGGTGTCGTTCGCGGCGGTGCAGGAAGAAGGGTGCGAGCAGGATGAGACGGACGAGCGAGAGGATCGCGCAGGCGAGCCAGATCACCTGGAACCGATCGCTGTGCGCGAGCAGCAACCCGAAGACGACACCGGCGAGCGTCGCGCCGATCTGGGCGACGGTCGCCATCAACGCCACGACGCGAGCCGTTTCGCCGGCATCGAACCGCTCCCCCGCGAAGAGCATCAGCGGCGCGGTCGTCGCCGCGAGGCTGACGCCGATGAGGATGGTCATCGTGAAAATAACGGGGATCGGCTCTTTCGGGACGAGGACAACGTAGCACCCGAAGGCGAGCGCGGAACCGCCGAGCAGGACGAGCGACCTGCCGCGCGGCAGGTCCGCCAGGATGCCGACCAGCGGCGCCGCGACGAGGAGCGCGATATTCGCGGCGGAGGCGAAGGTCCCGGCGCGCACCGTCGAGTAGCCGAAGGTCTGGGTCAGGTAGGTCGGCAGCCAGGTGAGCAGGCCGTAGGTCGCCAGCATCCCCGTGAAACTGATCGCGAGCAGCTGCCAGAAGTCCGGTCGCCAGCCGATGCTCGTGCGCGCCCCCGCGACCCGCAGTGTCCGCTCCTGCGGCGGCGCATCGGGGAGCATGATCGTCGCGACGATCAGGATGACGAGCGTGAAGACGGGTAGCGTGAACAGGCCACCCGTCATCCCGAAGTGCGCGACGCCGATTGGGACGAGGATGAGTGCACCCACCGCGCCGAGGCCCGCGCCCGACTGGAGGAGGCCCATCACCCGGCCGCGCTCGGTGCGCGCGAAGAGGGTGATGCCGAGTTTCATCGCCGGGGTGTAGAGGAAGGCTCCCGTCGCGCCGAGCAGGAAGCGGGCGATCAGCGCGAGGTCGTAGTTGCGCGTCCCGGCGAAGACCGCCGAGAAGAGTGCGCTGAGCGCCAGGCCGGTGAGGAGGAGCGACCTGGCGTTGAAGCGGTCGCCGACGAGGCCGACAACTGCTTGGAGGATCGCGTAGCCGAGGACGTACGCCGCGAAGAGTGTGCCGACACCGACATAGTCCACGCCGAATCGCGGTTGCAGGTCGGTGAACAACGGCACGACGCCGGTGCGTTGGGCATTGTGCACGATGAGCATCCCGGCGAGCAGGGCGACGGTCATTGGTTTCGAGCCGTGTGCCGTCCGATAGGACGGGCGGCGGGCCATTGGGGCATCAACGCCGTCATCGGGGGGCATAGGCTATTCCTTGAGGTAGCGCGCGAACCACCCCAGCATCCGCTGGTAGCAATCGATTCGATGTTCCCGCTTGCGAAAACCATGTCCCTCGCCCGGATAGACGACGTATTCGTGCGGCAGGCCCGCCCGGGCCATCGTCTCGGCCACTTGCGCGGACTCGATGGGCGGCACGCGCGGATCGCGGTCGCCGTGCAGAATCAGGAGCGGCGTCTTGATGCGGTTCAGGCGCTGAAAGGTGGAGGCCCGCTCCATCGCCTCCGGTATTTCGGCCGCGTGCCGCCCCCAGTAGTCGCGCGCGACGAAGACGCGGCCCACCCGGTCCGCGTTTGCCTGCGCCGTGAACATGTTCGTTTTCCCGTACATGTCAACAGCGGCGGCGAACAGGTCGGGGGCGGCAACGATGCTGTGCAGCGTCAGGTAGCCGCCGTAGCTCCCGCCGTAGATGCCCACCTTGCCGACATACGGCTGTGCCCGGAGCCACTCACCGGCCGCAACCGCGTCGCGCGTTTGCCCTCCCCCCCAGTCGGCATACGACAGCCCCGCGAAATCGCGGCCATATCCGCTCGATCCGCGGTACTCGACCGCGAGGACGACGAACCCCTGCGCCGCCAGCCACTGCTCCACGGGGTGCCAGCCGTTCCCGTACGAGTTCGTGCCGCCGCCGTGGACCTGAATGAGGCCCGGATACTGCGTGCGCTCGTCGAAATCGAGCGGGAGGTAGAGGTACGCATCGCAAAACAGCCCATCGAAGGACCGATAGGGGACACGCTCCGGTTGCCGCGCCGCGCCGCCAACCGCCCGGTAGCAGTCGGTAATCCGCGTCGGGCGACCACCGGCGAGGGGCAGTGTGAAGAGGTCCGGCGGGTCGGTCTGAGACGCGTGAATGTATGCGAGCGTCCGTCCATCGGGGGAGAGCGCGAAGTCCGTGATGGTGCCGGTGACATTCGTGACTGCGGTCCGCACACCCCCACCCGCCGGGATGGCGGTGATGTTCCGGTCGCCATTGCGGTGCGAAAGCGCGAAGATCGTGCTACCATCCGGCGCCCACGCAAGGCCACCTCCCTCGAGTCGCCATGAATGTCCGCCCGCCGGTGTGAGGCGTTTCGGTGGCCCTTCCTTCGCGTCAACGCTCCAGATGTCGGCGTCGTCGCCGTACCAGTGTTCGTTGGTGGTATTGCCGACGAGCGCGATCCGGGCGCTGTCCGGCGACCATGCGGCGTCGGTATTGACGATCAGCCCGGTCGTCATCTGGCGGTGCGCGGCGCCGTCCGGGGAGACGAACCAGAGGTCATCGTTGTTCCGCTCGCCGGAACGCGAGGAAATATAGGCGATCCAGGCGCCGGACGGCGACCACTGCGGCGTCCAGCGCGGCTCATCGAGCGGATTCGTCGCCTCGGTGAGCCGCCGCGCCGCGCCACCGACCGTGGGCACCAGCCAGATATCCAGCGTGCCCGCCTCGCCGCTGATATACGCAATCGCCGCGCCGTCCGGCGAGAAGGAAGGCGAGCGTGTCTCCCATGGCCCACCGACGAGACGGCGCTCCCCCTCGCCGCCGCCGATTGGCACAAGCCAGATGTCGGCGCCTCCCTCGTTGTTCGCGCGGACGAGCGCGAGGCACGTGCCGTCCGGCGACCATGCCGGGCGGCTCGGGCGTACGGGGCGATCACCGATCATCCGTCGTTCGGCGGTCGCCACCTCATAGACCCAGAGTTGCCACCCCACGCCCGGTTGGTCGAGGAGGTAGGCGAGGCGCGATCCATCTGGCGACCAGCGTGGGAAACCGGCGCCGGGTATATCAATGAGTTGCTCGATCTCCTGCATCGTTCATTCCCCCTCGCCGAGGAACCGATCAACCGCCCGCTCAGCGCTCCGGCACGTCCAGATGAGGCGATTCTGCCCGCGGGTGAGGTGAATCGCCAGGACGCGCGCCATGTCATCCCCCTCCGCGAGGGCGCCCACCTGCGTCGCCGGCGCGAGGTCCGGGACGGGCGGCGTCGAGCGCGCCGGGTCCTGCCGGAACCGGCCATCCCGGCTGTAGCCGACCGAGACGAGTTCACGGCCCAGTGTCCGCTGCACCACATTCGCACCGCGCGCATTCGCCGGATCCGCCTGCGGGTGAGACTCCAATCCCGCATAGAACGCATCGAGCCGCGCGCGGAGACGCGCCAGCGCGGCGAACGACGGCCCGAAATCGAACCTGCCACGGGCAGCATCGGCATAGCGCTCCACATGCTGACGCAGGTCATCCACCGCCGCGCGGTAATCGAACGGATGGACCGGCGCATTGAGCGTTCGCAGAATGGCGGCGGCATAGACCCGGATATCGCGCAGCAGGTTGTCACGATCGGCGATCGCCAGCGTGTCGTCCTCGGTGTGCCAGGCGATGTTGGCGCCACATCCGCCGACCGGGTAGTAGTTCTTCTCTTTT
>JBBSII010000345.1:0-5370 GCA_038232175.1 Thermomicrobiales bacterium | reverse complement strand
GGTGTAGACGGCATCGACCTGCTCGTGATAACCGTGGTCATCGGAGAGCATCGGGAACCAGTAGGCGAGCCGGAGGATGTCCCCGTCGCGTCGCGTCGCGTCCCAGCCGTCGCCGTCGTCGCGGATGTCGAGGTGGAACGTAAAGCCGACGGTGCGGCTATCACCGGGGGCGAGCGCGGGCCACTCCGGGAACGAGAGCCGCACCTCCGCCTGATCGACCGCCGCCGGGGCGCCGTCAATCGTGCCGCCATCGAGCGTGAACCAGCCGTAATGCGCCGCCGCGACATTGAAGGTGACGGCGGGTACGGGCTGCTTCCCCGTATTCGTCAGCCGCACACGCTCCGTGCCCACGACGTGGATGCTCCCGTCGTCCCCGACGTTGCCAATCGTCGCGGCGAGGGTGTAATCCGCCGCGAGCGGCGGGATGTCCACCGTCGCGGGGTGCGGGTTCGCCGGATTCTGGCCGCGCACGGCGGGCGGCAGGGTCGGCACGAACGGAGAGGCGTCCGCCGCCGCGCATCCGGGAAAGAGGACGAGAACGAGCAGGATGAGCGGCACGACCAATCGTTGCTTCATGCGCGCAGTGTAGTCACATCATTATGTCCGGTCAACCGGGGCGATCACTGCGGGATGCGGAAGACCTGCCCCGGAAAGATCAGATTCGGGTCGGCAATTTGATCGGTGTTCGCTGCGAAAATGCGGGGCCACTGCGAGGCGTCGCCGTACCAGTGCTGGGCGATGCCGGAGAGCGTGTCGCCACCGAGAACGGTGTACTGCGCGAACCCGTGGTACGGATCGATCAACGCCCGCCCGAAGACGACCGGCACGCTGACCTTGTTCAACTCAGCGCCCATCCCGCTTGGTGGGAATTCGAAAACCTCCACCGTCCCGTCCATCGTCGCGGGGATCGCGCCGAGGGCGAGCGTCGCGTGGTAGTTCCCCCAGATGCCGAGACCACCCGCGCTGATGCTCGCGATCGCCAACTCCGTCCCGTTGCCGTCGCGCACGCGGGCGGAGAACACCCCCTCGAACCCGGTGCCGACACCGCAAATCTCCACGGGGTCATCAACGATGTCGTGCGGCTGCGGCTGTCGGACGGTGATCGGAGCGAAACTCGGCATGGCCTTCCTCCTGACATGCGAAGAATGTAGACACTGGTACAACGTCGCAGGACGCGCGGCGGTTCTCTGTCGCGGGGTGCACCGTGCCCGGATCGCGGTATACTGCCCCTATCGGTCGCAACGGAAGGAAGAGGCAATGCAGCACAGCGGACACGAGACGGTTTTCACGCTGGAAACGACGCCGATTAAATTCGGTGCGGGCGCATCCGACGAGGCGGGGTACGAACTGCACCGGCTCGGCGTGCGCCGCGCGCTGCTCGTCTGCGACCCCGGCATCGTGCGCGCGGGGATCATGGAGCGCGTGCAGCGGTCCATCGAGGCGGCGGGCATCGCCTGCGTGGTCTACGACCGCGTCCGCGTCGAGCCAACGCTCCAGTCGTTGCAGGATGCCGCCGATGTCGCGATTGCCGAGAAGGTCGATGGCTACGTCGGCCTCGGCGGCGGGTCAAGCATCGACACGGCGAAGGTTGCCAACCTCCTCGCGACGTACCCCGCGCCGCTGCTCGACTACGTGAACAAGCCGATTGGCGCGGCGCGCATCCCGCCGGGGCCGCTCAAGCCGCTCCTGGCGATCCCGACGACGGCGGGCACCGGCTCCGAGGCAACCTCCGTCGCCGCATTGGAAGTCCCGGAACAGCACGTCAAGACCGGCCTCTCGAACCGCTACTTGCGCCCGAGCGTCGGCATCGTGGACCCGCTCCTGACGCTGACGCTGACGCCGGAGGTAACCTCGTCGTGCGGCCTCGACGCGCTCTGCCACGCTGTGGAGTCGTACCTCGCGCGGGAGTACACCTCGCGCCCCCTCCCCGACTCGCCGGGGGATCGCCCGACCTTCCAGGGCGCGACGCCGATCTCCGACATCTGGGCGGAGAAGACGCTGGCGCTTGGCGGCAAATACCTGCGCCGCGCCGTGCAGAACGGGCAGGACATCGAGGCGCGCACGCAGATGTCGCTCGCGGCGATGATCGCGGGGATCGGCTTCTGCAACGCCGGCACGCACATTCCCCACGCTTGCTCGTACCCGATTGCCGGCCTGAAGCACGTCTATCAGCCGTCCGGCTACCCGACGGATCATCCCTTCATCCCGCACGGCCACTCGGTGATCGTCACCGCGCCCGCCGCGTTCCGGTTCACGTACGCGACGAACCCGGCGAAGCACCACCACGCCGCCGAACTGCTCGCGGGCCGCTCGCTCCCGCACGGCGACGCAAACACGCTGCCGGATGTCCTGATTCAACTGATGAAGGATATCGAAGCGCCGCGCGGCATCACGGAACTCGGCTATGACGAGGGCGACATCGACGCATTGGTCGAGGGCGCGGAGAAGCAGCAACGTCTCCTCGTCATCTCCCCGCGCGAACCCAGCCCGGGCGACCT
Source organism: Thermomicrobiales bacterium (assembly GCA_038232175.1). Lineage (GTDB taxonomy): Bacteria > Chloroflexota > Chloroflexia > Thermomicrobiales > JALYUS01 > JALYUS01. The sequence goes on along the minus strand of JBBSII010000345.1, from coordinate 2,872 downwards.
GGCGGACATCCTGCGCGCGTCGATGGCGAACTGGTGACCCCCGGTAGCGCAGGCTTTCCAGCCTGCGAGCCGGACGCAGGCTGGAAATCTGCCCAAAGGGCGCCCAGCTACCAAATGTTCAGTCGAAGACGATCAGACCCCGGCCAACCTCGCCACGGTCGAGCGCGTCGTACGCCTCATTGATCTCTTCCAGCGGATAGTGGCGCGTCACGAGGGAGTCGAGGTCGAGTTTACCGGCCTGCGCCAGCGCGATGTATTTCGGCATGTCCACATGGGTGCGTGCCGAGCCGTAGAAGCAGCCCTTCAGCGTCTTCTCCTGCGCGGCCAACAGGTAGGCGTCGATCTGCGCGAACTCCCCGACCGCCGCCATGCCAACCGCGACCGCCGTGCCGCCCGAGCGGATCGCGTCGAACGCGGTGCGCACCGTCTCGCCGCTGCCGAGTACCTCGAAGGCGTAGTCCGCCCCGCCACCCGTCAGCCGCCGGATCGCCTGCACCGGGTTCTCCTCGCGGGCATCGACGGTGTCGGTCGCCCCGAAGCGCTCCGCGAACTCCAGCTTATCCTGGCTGATGTCCACCGCGATGATCCGCGAGGCGTTGGCGAATCGCGCCCCCTGGATGACATTCAAACCCACGCCCCCGCAGCCGATCACGGCCACGGTGCTGCCGGGCCGCACCTGCGCCGTGTTGAGCACCGCACCCACGCCCGTCGTCACGGAGCAACCGACGAGCGCCGCGAGTTCGAGCGCCGTCTCCGGGCCGATGGCGACCGCGCTGCTCTCGTGGATCACCGCATACTCGGCGAACGACGAGGTGGAGGCAAAATGATGAATCGGCTGCCCATCCTTCGAGAGCCGCGTGTGCCCACCGGGGAGCGTCCCTGCCGGGCCACGGAAGCCCGTGCAGAGGTGCGGATGGCCGGACATGCACTGCTCGCAGTAGCCGCAGTTGGGCTTGAAAGAGAGGACGATGGGGTCTCCCGCTTTGACCCGCGTGACGCCGGGGCCAACCGCCGCGACGCGGCCCGCCGCCTCGTGCCCGAGGATCGTTGGGAGGGGCGGCTTCCACTCGCCCTTCAGCACATGGAGGTCGCTGCGGCAGACACCGCTGGCGGTCATCTTCACCAGCACCTCGTTCGGCCCCGGATCGTCGAGTTGCACCTCTTCGATGACCATCGGTGTGTTGTAGTCGTAGAGCACGGCGGCCTTCATCGTACGCATTTTCCCCCCGTTCCGAATCACGCGAACACCAGGCAAACGAAGGATTAGTTCGCTGGGACAGATTGACGTTGGCGCTCTTTCGCCAATCGCGCTAACGCCGCGTCTGCGGCGATCACATTACCGCTTCCATCGGGATCATGCCGCACCAAGGCAACCCCCTCGATGCTTTCTTCGCCGTCATCCTCGATGAATGTCCGCACCGCCGACAGCGCGTCTGCTTCCGAGCGATAGGTGGCAATCAGATTGCGACTTCGCGCGTCCCACAATTCGTACATCGTCTTCATTGTATTGCCCCTCTTCCATAATACACTGAGAGGGAACACCATCCGTCGTAACGACGAGACGCTTGAAATCGCAATCACGAAGAAATCCCATGTACGGCCTGCCGTCGCCATTCCTTCAGCGCAGCGAATAACCGCGCGTTTTCCTCCGCCGTGCGGACGGTGATGCGGAGATGCCCCGGCAGGAGCGGGTGCTGCGAGAAGTTCCGCACGACCATGCCGCGCGCCTCCAGCCAGTCGTAGACGGACTGCGCGACCGTCGGGCTTTCCCATCGCGTCAGGACGAAGTTCGTCACCGAGGGGTAGACGTGCGCGCCGAATTCCCAGAGCAGGTCGATGAATGGCTCGCGCTCGGCAATCACTGTCGCGACGTTCTCCCGCATGGCGGGGATATCCCGCAGCGCCGCAGCGCCGACCCGCGCCGTCACGCGGCTGACGCTGTTCGGCGGGCGCACGCGGTTCATCATCGCGGTCACGGCGGGGGCGGCGATGCCGCACGCCAGCCGCATCCCCGCCATGCCGAACGCCTTGGACATCGTGCGGACGACGACCAGATTCGGGTGCCGCGCGATCAGCGGCACAGCGGATGTGCCGGTGTACTCCGCGTACGCCTCGTCCACGACGACCATGCACGGCGCATTCGCGATCAGTCGTTCCAGCGCGGCGGGGTCGGTCGCGTTGCCCGTCGGGCTGTTCGGGTTGCAGTGGAAGATGATCTTCGCGCCCTCGGCGGCGGCGAGCAGGCCGTCGATGTCCTGCGCGAAGTCCGCGCCGAGCGGCACGCGGCGGACGTACGCGCCCATCTGCTCCGCGCAGATCGCGTACATCGAGTAGGTCGGCACGGAGATGACGACGGGGTCGCCGTTGTCGAGGAAGGTCTTCGTGCTGATATCGAGGATTTCGTCCGCGCCCGCGCCGATGATCAGATGATCCGTCGGGACGCCGTAGTACGCGCCGAAGAGCGCCGCAAGTTCCGCGTAGCTCGTGTCGAAATACTCGTTCGCCTCCCCTTCCTGCCGCGCCGCCTCCATCGCGGCATCCCACGCCTTCGGGCCGAACGGCGACGTGTTCAGGTCGAAGCGGATGACATCCTGCACGCGCAGGCCATGCTTCGCCGCCACCGCGTCGCTGGAGAGTTCCCACGCATACGGGTCAATATCGCGCACTGATTGCCGCACGAGATGTTCGAGCACCTGCCTACCCCCTAACCCCCTCCCGAGGCGGGAAGGGGGACGCAATTGTTCTCCCCGTTGATTCGCCTTGCGTTCTCGCTCCTCTCATCGCCCCACATCGAAGAAGGAGCCGAAAGGAGAGTCAATCCTACCGTACCGCGCCATTCCATGCACGGCTGGCATCGCGGGCATTCTGGGGC
>JBBSII010000344.1:0-5383 GCA_038232175.1 Thermomicrobiales bacterium | reverse complement strand
GGCGACGAACTCGTTCCGGTCGGTCAGCCATTGCGCGCCGGGCAGATCGTGGACGCGAACCGCCCGATGCTGGCCGCGCTCGTCGCACAATACGGCGGTGAGGCCGTCCCGCTCGGCATCGCGCGCGACACGCCGGACGACCTCCGGCGCGGCCTCGCTTCGGTAGGCGACGTGGACCTGATCGTCACAAGCGGCGGCGTCTCGGTCGGGGCGTACGATGCCGTGCGTGCGGTGATCGCCGAGCGGGGGGCGCTCGACTTCTGGCAGGTGCGGATGCGGCCGGGGCGTCCTGTCGCCTTCGGACACATCGGAGAGACGCCGATCCTCGCGCTGCCGGGAAACCCGGTCGCCGCGTTCGTCGCCTTCTCTTTGCTCGCACGCCCGGCGCTTGCGCGGATGCTCAGTCAATCGCCGGAGATTCCACAAATGGTGCGAGTGCGGGTGCACGCAACGCTGGAGAATCGCGGCGGTCGGCAGGCGTACCTGTGCGCGGCGGTCGTCGCAACATCGACGGGATGGGACGTTGCGGCGGTGATGGAGCAGGGAAGCGGGAATGTCGTGACGCTCGCGGCAGCGAACGCGCTCATCGTGATCCCTGAGGGCGTCGCGAATATCCCGATCGGTGCGATGGTGGATGCACTATTGCTGAATGGATGAGAAAGACAAAGAAACGCCACCGGGGTGATGCCGATGGCGTTGTGAGAGACGAAACGTGTGTTGAGTCGCTCACCTACGGACAATGCGACGCAGGAGATTGAGGATCACCACCGCGATGACTGACAACACGGCCAGTCCGCCAATCACTCAGCGCGGGCACGGGCCGTGCGTTTCCTCCCCTGCCGTGCGTATCGGTGCGTTGGAATGCGTCATACGTCACCTCCATTACGTGCACATCTCAGTCGTGCTGCAGGATATGGATGTCTTCCGCCCGGCGCGGATGGATCTCCAGGAACCCATCGCCGTCCCAGAAGAGCGCCCCGCAGATCGTCACTCGCTCCCTCTCTCGCGGCAGATCGTGTGTCGCGGCAACAACATTGGCGAGGATCTCCGTGCGCATGTAGTTGGGCTTGTCGATCCCGTCCTCGAACTGGCCGACGCCATTCTCGACGGTGAAACTGCCGCCGTCGCTGTCGAGTTCGATATCGACGGTATAGATGCCGTCCGCCGAAAGCGCGGCCTGCTGGACGCGCCCACTCGCGCAGGCCACCAGGTGGTAATCCGTCCAGCCGCAGATGCCGTTCTCTTTGAAGACCGGGGTGGTCAACCAGGCGATCCATTTGTCGAAGCCCGACAGTTTCTTGTAGGGCGACTGCCCGCCATTGTCGCGTAGCTGCTTGGCAAGCTGGTCCTTCGCCTCGTGCGGCGTGGTGATGCGCGGCGGCTTCTTGTTCCCGCAGAGCGCATTCAGGATGGCCTTGACGAGAAGATTGACGAGCGGTATCGCGGTGAACACTTTGATAATCGCGTCGAACACGACGCAGATGATGGTCGTGAAGATCACCCATGCGACGCAGACGATGTTCTTGACCCATGTCCATGCGACGCAGACGATGTTCGAGACCCACGTCCAGACGACGCAGACGATATGGGAGATCCATACCCACACCCGACAGAACCAGGAGCATGGCCACCATGTGCAACACTTCCGGTACCCATCATCCCGCGTCTGCGTACACGCGTTGTAGCCCTCGTCCCGCGTCTCGGTGCACTTGTTGTAGCCGTCATCCCGCGTCTGCGTGCAACGCCGGATGCGCTCGAATGCGTACTTTAGGCAGCCCATCTGTCGCCTCCGTGATGCGCCTGTCTACTCGCGGCCACCCGATGGACGGTGCAATCAACCCCCCATCGGATGGCCGGTAGATCGGACGATTCATCCCTCCATGCCGGGCCATCGCTCGTCAATCGAGCGATGGCCAACGTTCGTATCAGTCGCTACGAGTCTGGTGCGTCGAGTGAGGCTGCGCCGAATCGGCCTCCTCACCGGATTCTGTTGGTTCGGCGCTGCGCGGGCCGCGGAAACTGATGCGTCGGCGACCGGCCGCCGCTTGCATGTGCGGCGCGTCCACGCTGGCGGTCAGCGCGGCGGAATAGACCGATCCATCGGCGCACCGTCCCCCTCTGCTGAGCGGCCTGTTGAAGCACATGGTGCCGCCACCATAGTAATGCGCCCCGACGATCCCAAAGGAGAAGGCATTCCACGAGTAGAGGGTGCCGTTCTCGCAGCCCTGATCGTGGCTGAAAAAGAAGTAGCCCGTCTCCTCGACCCAACTGAAGTTGTAGCACCACTTGTGAACCCGCACGGTGCGTGTGCAGATGGCGAACGGCCAGTACCACTTCGGACACCAGTAGTGATGGGTTTCGTTGACATCGGTTTCGTACGGCATGTCGATCCTCCCTGAGCGCCAATCTGACTTGGCGCGGTCCATATTGGTCGGCCTACGGGCCTTCCCACATCTGACAATCGGTGGCGACTCTTTGCCCTCGCACTCTGTCGATCACCTCCCTTCTGGCATGTTCACAAGTAAAAACGAGAGCCGAGTCTCCAAGGTTCTGTGAAAGCCTACATTTAATCTGAAGTCAATTAATCGTGGTCACAAACGTCAAATCCCCTTTCTTGTCATTGCTTTCACAGACAGGTAGGAACTTCATCGCCATACCTCAACACGGCATGTATTTTGTAATTCTGATACCATTTGTAAGGCGTTCATGTTGGCATCCTCCGTGCATGTATCGAAGGGGATGTGATGCCACGAAAGGGGTTTGCAACGATGGCACTGAAAGATCACGCACGCGACTTCCTGAGCGTTCTTCGGACAATGGAATTGGGGGACCTGAAACAGCAACTGGCGCAGCCGCCATCCGTCCTCGTTATCGGCGCGGACGCCCAGCTGGCGCAGCAATTCGCCTTTGCGCTCGCGGGCGCGGAGACGCCGGATGAACCGGCGGCCCGCGCGACGACGACCGTCGCGACGCCGGAGGTGCTGGAAGGCTTGCAGGTCGGCCCCGCGTCGTACGATGCAGTGCTCTTCCTCAACCCGACGCCCGCGATTCGTCGCCACCCGGTGGTGCGCCGACTCGTCGCCGATCAGCGGCAGACGGCGGCGATGGCGGTCATCACCGGGCCGGGTGCGGAGATGGACCCCGGCATTCCATCGATCACCGTCGCGGACCCGACGAACTCGCTGGCGCTCCGGGCGTTGCGTTCCCGGCTCATCCCGCTCCTGCGCCCCGACCGCCGGATCTCCTGGGGGCGTACTTTCGCGGGGTTCCGCCAGCCGCTCACGGATTACCTGATCGAGCAGACGGCGCGCTCGAACGCGCAGTTCGCGATCATGGCGGACCTCACGGCGCGCATCCCGCTCTTCGGCGGGGTTGCGGCGACGGGTGCGGATTTCCTCGTGCTGACGAAGAACCAACTCATCCTTGCGTACCAACTCGCGGCGATCCATGGCCGCGACCTCGACGACCAGAAGACGGCGATCACGAATGCCGCCCCGTACCTCGTCGCCGGACTTGGGTGGCGGGAGTTGGCGCAGCGGGCCGTCCGGCTCGTCCCCGGCGCGCCAATGGTGCCGAAGGCGGTCATCGCGTACGGCGGCACCATCGCGACCGGGGCCATTGCCCGTGCTTTGGCAAACCCGGACGGCGTGCGCGCGTGGCTCAACGGTGTGCAGGAGGGGACGAAAACCTCGCTCGGCGTCGGCGGTGCGCGCGTTCAGGGCGTCAAGGATCGCCTCGGTGGGTTGGTCGGCACAGTCGGAGAGAAGTTCGGCGGTCGCAGGCACCGCACCCTGCCGTGGCAGCGCAACGCACAGCGGGGCCTCGAACTCCAACCGCCGGTGCAGGTCGTCCCTGTCGCGGACTGACACATCACGCGCTTGAGAACCACGAGGAGGGGCGGAGGGACATACCACAGAGCACTACAGAGCACACAGAGAGCACAGAGAAGAGAAACAAAGGAGGATTCCTCTGTGTCCTCTGTGCTCTCTGTGTTAAATCCCCGGTTTCTCTTCGCGCCTTCACGTTCTTCGCGGTCCAATTCTTCTGTTCCTCCGTTATACTGCGGCGCAGAGGAGGAATGGGTATGGCAACGGACCGCGCGGGGGTCGTCATCATCGGGGCGGGCGTGATGGGGGCGAGTGTCGCCTTTCATCTGACATGTCTCGGGATGCGCGACATCCTCATACTGGAGAAGAAGCACGTCGCGGCGGGGGCGTCCGGCAAGACGGGCGCCCTTCTGCGGCAGCACTACACCAATGTGCCGGAGGCAACGCTCGTCCACCGCTCGATGCAGGTCTTCCGCAACTGGCGGGAGATCGTCGGCGGCGACTGCGGGTACGATGGCAGCGGCCTGATCGCCACGGTCTACCAGTCCGGGCCGGACGACCCGAATGTGGCGCGGATGCACGCGAATGTCGCGATGCAGCGGCACGTCGGCATCAAGGCAGAGGTCGTGACGGCAGAGCAACTGCGCGACCTCCAGCCCTTCGACCGGGTGGACGACATCGTCTGCGCCGCGTACGAGGCGGAGGGCGGCGCGGTCGATGCGGTCGCCACGACGCGCTCACTGATCGCGGCGGCGGAGGATCGCGGCGCACGACTGCGTGAGGGCGTGGCGGTGACGGCGATCCGCGCCGCGCACGGGCGCGTCGTCGGCGTCGAGACGAGTAGTGACGGCACGGTCGATGCACCCATTGTCGTCTGCTGCGCGAATACGTGGAGCGGGCCGCTGCTCGCGACGGCGGGCGTCTCTGTGCCCATCGAGGTGATGCGCGTGCCCGTCGCGATCCTGGAGCGACCGGCGGCGATGGCGGACGGCCACATGGCGTACGTCGATACCGCCGCCGGCGTCTTCTGCCGCAAGTGGAAGCCGGGGCAGACCTTAATGGGCGTGGCGACGGCGGAGCACCACTCCTACGTCGATCCCGACGACTACGACGACACGGTGGACGCGGCATACGGCAGGGCTGCGGTCGCGCAGATCGCGACGCGGATGCCCGCGATGCGCGACGCGACGTTCGTCACGGGCTGGGCAGGGCTGTACGACATGTCGCCGGACACGCACCCAATCCTCGACCGCGCGCCCGGTGTGGATGGGCTGTACCTCATGGTCGGATTCAGCGGTGCGGGCTTCAAGAAGGCCCCTGCGATTGGCGAGTGCATGGCGCAGATTATCACCGGCGCGCGCCCCGCCGTCGATCTCACGCCCTTCCGCCTCGCCCGCTTCGACGACGATGGATGGCGGCGGCCGTGGAGCGACACGGAGTACGTCTTCTCCACCGACTTCGGCCACAAGTTCTGATGAGAGATTTTTCGCCACAGAGGCACAGAGAGCACAGAGAGGGAGACAAAGAGAATGATTATCGACTTTCCTCCCATTCCG
>JBBSII010000343.1:0-5387 GCA_038232175.1 Thermomicrobiales bacterium | reverse complement strand
CGGAATGTTTGGCGCCCGCCTGGTGTTATGCGGAAGCAGGGATTGGACGCCCGCCTCTGCCGCCATTGGCCCTTTCGCGCTACGCGGCTTCAGCGGTACGGTTGGATCGTCGGCGCGGTCGCGATTATGCGGAAAGGGGCTATCACACATGCAGCGCACTCTCGGTGGGCGGGTCTACTACGGTTGGATCGTCGTCGCGGTCACGGCGCTGACGCTGATTACCTCGGCGGGTGAGCGCTCCGTGCCGGGTGTGCTCATCCATCCGCTGGAGCAGGAGTTCGGCTGGTCGCGCGCCTCCATCTCGTTCGCGGTCTCGATTGGCCTCCTCTTGTTCGGCTTCATGGGGCCGGCCGCCGGGAAGTTGATGGACCGTGTCGGGCCGCGCATGTTGATGGTCTGCGGGCTGCTCTTGATCGTCGTCAGCACCGCGACGAGCGCGACGTTGACCGCGCTCTGGCAGCTCGATGTGCTCTGGGGCGTCGTCAGCGGCATCGGCACCGGCATGGCGGCGACGGTGCTCGGCGCGACGGTGGCGAATCGCTGGTTCGTCGAGAAGCGTGGCCTCGTGCTCGGCATCTTCGGCGGGGCAACCTCGGCGGGGCAACTGCTCTTCGTGCAGCTCAATGTGCGGCTCGTCGTCTCCATCGGCTGGCGCGGCGCGGTTCTCGTTCTCGCCGGGGTCGCGCTGCTCGTGCTCATCCCGGTGCTCTTCCTGATGGAGAACAGCCCGGCGAACCTCGGATTGACGCCGTACGGCGCGACCGTCGCGTCCGCAGCCGCTGCGTCGGCCCCGGACCCGGTGGGTGGCATCATGCGCCGCGCGATCCGGGTGCCGGAGTTTTGGCTGCTGGCGGGGAGTTTCTTCGTCTGCGGCGCGACCTCCAACGGTTTGATCGGCACGCACTTCATCGCGCACTCGATCGATCATGGCATCAGCCAGACGACCGCCGCGAGCGCGCTGGCGCTGATGGGCGCGATGAACTTCGTCGGGACGGTCGGCTCCGGCTTGCTGACGGACCGCTTCGACCCCCGGAAACTGCTCGTCTGCTACTACACCTTTCGGGGCCTCTCGCTGCTCGTGCTGCCATTCTTCCACAACTTCACGGGGCTGGCGGTCTTCGCGGTCTTCTTCGGCCTCGACTACATCGCCACGGTGCCGCCGACCGCCGCGCTCGCCGCCGACATCTTCGGCCGCAAGCACGTCGGCGTCGTCTTCGGCTGGATCTTCTGCGCGCATCAGGTCGGCGCGGCGGGCGCGGCCTTCCTCGGTGGCCTCGTCCGCACCGCGCTCGGCACCTACACGGCGGCCTTCGTCGTCGGTGGACTCGTCGCGCTGCTCGGCGGTGTGATGGCGATCCGCATCGACCGCACCGCATCGCCGTTCGTCCCCGTTATCGTCCCCGAAGTCGTCGCGACGACCTGACGAAAAGGAAAGACTGAGGACTAAGTTAGGGAACAGCCCCGTCTTAGTCCTTAGTCCTTCTCTACGCTCCGCCGAGGACGAAAGAGTTGCCATCCGGGTCCTCGATCATCGCGTTCGTGCCCCACTCGTAGGTCTCCGGCTCCATCGTGATCCTGACGCCGCGCCCGCGCAGTTCCTCAATGGTCGCGCGCACATCGTCCGCGCCGAGGAGGATGCCGGTGCTCTTGCCGACGCGCTCCGGCTCCCACCCACCGTATCCCTTGATGAGGTTGATGTTGATCTTCGACCCCGGAATGCCGACCACGATCCAGCGCCCTTCACCGAAGGGAGCGTCCGTCCGCTTCTCCAATCTGAGCACGTTCGTGTAGAAGTCGAGCGCCGTCTCCTGATCATTGACGTAGACCGTGACATGTGTGATATCCGTAAGCATGAGGACCTCCGTTTTGATGGGTGTTCATTTCGATGCGCGATTGCTGGTGTATCTCCTTCCTCACCGTTGATTGCGGCGTCAATTGTGAACGCATGTTCTTCTTCGTTAGCCCAGTGTGCATACACAGGAGCGGCGTGTCAAGGCTCCGCGCATGACAAGAGCGTACAGCGCGGAGCAGGAAACCGAAGCGGTCACAGCGTGCCGCTCGCCGTGGCGTCATTCCTGCATTACTTATCCTGTGAGTGCTGGGGATTCGGGGTGACTGCTCCGGTTATTTTCCTGACTGCAGAAGGGTTGGTGCAGCAATGTCGGCATCGCGCATGATCGGTATTCTCGTCCTGCTCATCGTAATTATCGCGGTGATGCTCCTCATCTGGTACATCGGTGGCCAGAAGACGGTGTACGATCTCGCACTCTCGCACCGATAATGAATCGCAGGCCGAAGGGTTTGTGCGTCCGGGCAAGGAGTGGACGATGATACGTCGTGGCGGCGGTTTGACACTTCTGGGCATGGCGGCAGTAGTTGGGCTGACGCTCTACATCACGCACTATGGGCTGACGCTCCATCCATTCGCACCACACGTCGCGGAGCAGACGGATATGCGCCCCGCCGTCCTGCACACGATCCGGAGGGCGGACCAACTCGTCACCGCCGAACGGCAGGTCGATCAGCAGATCAAGAAGTCGGCGGGCAGCAGACTGCCCGGTTCGACCGAGACGATCACCTACCTCGCGATTTACAATGTCAAGGCGGGGGTAGACCTGTCGCAGATCAAGGAGAGCGACATCACCGTTGATGGCGACACCGTCCGCATCGCCCTGCCGCCCCCCTTCATCGTCAGCCAGGCGCTAGATGCGCAGAAGAGCCAGGTGATCTCCCGCTCGACTGGCCCCACGTCCTTCATTGGTGGTCCCTCGAAGGACCTGCTCGATACTGTCCTGCGCGAGGCGGAGGACCGGGCAAAGACTGAGACACTCGCCGATGGCACGCTGTTGAAGACGGCGCAGGAGAACGCGGCGACCGATCTCACGCGCCTGCTCAACGACGCAGGCATCAAGAATGTCGTCTTCACGAGTGCGCCGGTACCGACAGCGCCTGCCAGAACCGGCCCCGCCCCCGTCACGCCACAGCCGACAGCACAATGATAGGCAGCGCGGCAACGGAAGCATTGCTCATCGCCGGAGTTGCATCACGTGCGACTCCGGCTGTTCGTGAGATGTTTGGATCGCTACCGGCCCACTAACTCTGGAAGGTGATCGTCGCGAGGATGCCGGTGACGTCGTCCATGTTCGGCAGGATCGCGGTATCGGCGAGGAAGAAGAAGTCGTACTCCTTCCCCTTGTGGAACACGACCGCGATCAGGCCGGAGACGGGCGATTTGTCCGCGCGCGTCCCGCTGAAGGAATACGTCTTCCCTGGCTCGCCGCCGAGTGGGCGGTCCGCCGTCGCCTCGGTGGTGACGCCGCCACTCGCCAGCTTGTGCGCCGCCTGCGCGTATCCCGCGAGCACGGTATCGAGCGGGTCGGTCTGGTCGGTGACCTGAACATTCAGTTGCAGCGTCGGCGTCGGCCCAACGAGCGTGACGCGCGGCGGCCCGTCGGTGATCGGGCTGGTATCCAGGTTCCATGTGGGCGGGTAGCGGAAGGCGACGGCGTTGGTGAGGTCGATGGTCTTCTGCGCGGCGGGCGGCGCGCCACTACCCGTGGATGCGGCAGGCGGGTTGCCGTTGGCATAGCGCCACTGGAAGTAGTGCAGGCCGATGTTGCCCATCTCCACTTTGAATGCCGCCGGGTTGCTCGCGGTGTACGTCAGCGCGCGCCGCTCGAAGACCTGCACCATCACGTCCTTCGCCGTGCCGCCAACCTTCACTGTCGAGCGGAACGGCTCGGAGATCGCGTAGCCGATCGTTGGCAGCCCTGCCTTGTTCCGGTAGTCCACGAAGGCCTGCGCGACGTTATGCCGTGTCGGGCCGTCGTACGCGCCCATCGTCATCGCCGGGTCCGGCACCGCCGCGTCTGTGGCGCCCGCCGCCCCATCCGTCCCGATGATCGCCACCACCGGTGCGCCCGTGGAGACGCTGTTGGTTGGCTGGAGCAGCGCCGCGCCCTTCGTGGCGAGGCCGACGTAGGTCGGGGCGGTATTCTCCGCGTCCCCAGCGATGGCGATGGCGGGCTGTGGCTTGTTCTCGAATGTGCTGTCACCCGTCTGCACGCGCCCTGTGACGATCTCGGTGGCGAGCAGCCCATTCGTGACTGCGCCGTTCGTCAGTTCCATGCGCCCCTTGTCGAAATACTGGACGAAGCGGCTGCCGCCGGACGCCTCTTTGTATGGCTCGGACACGCCATCCTTCGCGGTGGCGAGCGGCCCCCAGAAGTTGGGCGTCAGCGCCTCTCCCGCGTTCCACTGCTGCTGAAATGCCGCATTCGCGAAGCCGCCCGCTGCGTGCGTCGCTGTCGAGAGCGTGAGCGCCATCATCATGCCCACGAGTGCGAGTGTGATCCGAGACCGCTGCATCTGCCCCCTCTTTCCCCTGTCGCACGAATCCGAGACGAACGGGGTGAAGATACCGGACGCGGCCCAATCTGTCGACTTTTCATCGCGCTATGTGCGGCTCGTCGGTGAGGGCGCGGGGCCACCGCCACCATTGCCACCACCTGTGCCGGAGCGGGATGGCGGGGCCGGGACGGTCACGGGGAGGAAGATGTACCCGGGCCGCGTCGCGGTGCCGCTGCTCGTTGTCACCACGACGTTCACCGTGCTCGGCGGTTGGTTGAGCGGGGAGCGACAGACAACCGTCGTGTCCGTGGGCGTGCCGACGATGGTCGCTTGCACACCGCCGAACGTCACGCTCGTTGCGTTCAACAGCCCCGTCCCCGTGATCGTAACGAGCGTCCCGCCCGCCGCCGGTCCGGTGGTGGGGGAGAGTGTGGTGATGGAGGGGCCGGTGACGCCGACCGTCGCGCTGCCGGTGATTGTCGGCGTGCCGAGCGCGGTCGCGGTAATCGTGCGACTCCCGGCGCTCCTGAGCGTCCCGATGAAGGTATGCACGCCGAGGTCGGCGGCGGTGAAGGTGGAGAGTGAGGGGAGGGTGGCCTGTGGGTCCGAACTGGCGAACTGCACGGCGCCGGTGTACCCGGTCACGGTGCGGCCACCGCCGTCCCGCGCGGTGACGGTGAATGAGAAGGTCGCGCCCGCCTGACTGCCAACGGGCGCGGCGAGGCTCAGTTGGGTCGCCGCCTGCGGGACGACATAGACAGTGGCGGAACCGGTGATCGTCCCCGTGATGGTGTCGGTCGCGGTGATCGTCTGGTTGCCGAGTGCGGTGAGGCTGACGCCGCTGAATGTGTGCACGCCGTGGTCAGCGTTCGTGAAGGTGTACGGCCCCGGCATCACCGCACCCGCGCCGCCACCGGAGAATTGGACGGTTCCCCGGTAGCCCGTGACGACCGAGCCAAACACATCCCGCGCGGTGACGGTGAGCGCGAAGGGGAGACCAGGCGCGACGCTCGCAACGGTGGTGAGCGCGAGCGTCG
>JBBSII010000342.1:0-5390 GCA_038232175.1 Thermomicrobiales bacterium | reverse complement strand
CGCCGATCTGTCCAAGCTGCTGGAAGAGAAATGGGGTGTGTCCGCTGCAGCGCCGGCCGCCGCCGCCGCTGCTCCGGCCGCCGCTGCCGCTGCCGCGCCGGTGGAGGAGCAGACGGAGTTCACCGTCATGCTGACCGAAATCGGCGCGAACAAGATTCAGGTCATCAAGGCCGTCCGCGAACTGACGAGCCTCGGCCTCAAGGAAGCCAAGGATCTCGTTGAGGCCGCGCCCACCGCTGTCAAGGAGAATATCACCAAGGACGAGGCAGCCGCCGCGAAAACCAAACTCGAAGACGCTGGCGCGAAAGCCGACGTCAAATAACGATGTGCTGAGTGCTGAGTGCTGAGTACTGAGTCACTCCCCCTCTCCTTTGCCTCAGGGCAAAGGAGAGGGGGCTGGGGGGTGGGGTTTTCCTTACCCCCTTTTTTCATGCCCAATAATCACCAGCGGAACGTATCGCGCATCTGCGTCGTTTCTCCTTGAAGCGGCGCGGAAATTCGGTGATGCGATGGGGTGAGTGGCGCATGGCGCGGGATAGCGCGTCACGTACAATCGGTGGCATAGGCTGAAGCCTATGCGAGGAGGGCTGGCGATGACGCAGACCGTGGCGGGGCACGCCACCGAATCGACGCAATCACCCCCACACACCACGCGCCGGTACGGTCTGCACGCATCGCTCGCGGAGCGGTTCGGCGTGCGGGGAGAAGCGCTCTACTCATTCGGCGGCAGCCTGATCGCCATTGCGCTGAGCGGTCTGATGGCGCACCTCCTGAAGCAACCACTCCTCTTCCCCAGCCTCGGCCCAACCGCATTCCTGATCTTTGGCGCGCCGATGGCGGAGAACGTCAGCCTACGCAACACGGTGATCGGGCATGGCGTCGCCATCGTGATGGGTTTCGGTGCGCTCGCGCTCTTCGGGCTGATGCACGCGCCAAATATCCTGCAGGCCGGTGTCACGCCCGCGCGGATCGGCGCGGCGGCGCTCTCGGTTGCGCTCACCGGCGCGCTGTTAATCCTCCTTCGCGCCCCCCATCCCCCGGCGGGCGCGACGACCCTCATCGTCAGCCTCGGCCTGCTCGGCACCGCGCACGCGGTCATGATGATCGCCGTCGGCGTCATCATCCTGACGATCACCGGCTGGCTGCTCAACCACGTCTGCGGCGTGCCGACGCCGATCTGGTCAATGCAGCGGTAGTCATCCTCTCTATCTAGCGGGTATGTTTTCACCTTTCGGATGTGTGACGAACCAGACTGATGGACAGGCGCGCTGTGCCCTTTCATCCGATGTATCGCGTGTCGGGAGCGGTCGGGGGGGTTGGCTTATTTTCTTCCCTACATCCCCAGTTTCTCGTGCAGGCGCGGTAGCAATTCCGCGATGGGCACGCGCTCCTGCGCCATGCTGTCGCGCTCGCGGATGGTAACGGCGCGATCCTCGATGCTCTCGAAATCGACCGTCACGCAGAGAGGCGTGCCGATCTCATCCTGCCGCCGGTAGCGCCGCCCGATCGCCTGCGTGTCGTCGAACTGGATCATCATATGGGGCCGGAGGGACGCGGCGACCGCGCGCGCCAGCCCGCCGAGTGGCTCCTTCTTCGAGAGCGGCAGGACGGCGACCTTGATCGGCGCGATTGCCGGATGCAGTCGCAGCACGACGCGCGTCCCCTCCTTATCCGGCTCCTCGTCGTAGGCATCGAGCAGGAAGACGAGCGTCGCCCGCCCGACCCCGACCGCCGGTTCGATGACGTACGGCAGGTACCGCTCCTTCTTCTCCTCATCGAAGAAGGTCATGTCGCGCCCGCTCGCCTCCTGATGGCGGCCGAGGTCGTAATCACCCCGGCTCGCCACCCCCTCCAACTCCGCCCAGCCGAGTCCGCCCGGCCAGAGATACTCGATCTCCTTCGTCCCCTTCGAATAGTGCGCGAGGTCCTCCGGCGGCAGGTCGCGGATGCGGATATTCTCGTCCCGGACGCCGAGATGCTTGTACCAGTTGACGCGCTGATCGCCCCAATACGGGTGCCACTCCCGCTCGGTGCCGGGCGTGATGAAGTATTCCATCTCCATCTGCTCGAACTCGCGCGTGCGGAAGATGAAGTTCCCCGGCGTGATCTCGTTGCGGAAACTCTTGCCAATCTGCGCGATGCCGAAAGGCAGTTTCTTGCGACTCGTCCCGAGGATATTCGCGAAGTTGACGAAGATGCCCTGCGCCGTCTCGGGTCGGAGGTACGCCACCGCCGCGCTCTCCTCCAGCGGGCCGACGAAGGTCTTGAACATCATGTTGAACTGCCGCGCCTCGGTCTTGACGCCGGGGCAGGTCGCCGCCGTCAACCCCTGCTTGCGCCATTCGGGGTTGCCGCAGGGTGTCTGCTCGGCGTGGTCGGCGCGGTAGCGCAGTTTGCAGGTCGTGCAATCGACGAGCGGGTCCGTGAAGTGGCCGACGTGGCCCGACGCCTGCCAGACCTGTGGCGACATCAGAATCGCCGCGTCCAGCCCAACCATGTCGTCGCGCAGTTGCACCATCGCGCGCCACCACGCCGCCTTTACGTTGTTCTCCATCAGGACGCCGAGCGGCCCGTAGTCCCACGAGTTGCCGAAGCCGCCGTAAATCTCGCTCCCCTGAAAGACAAACCCCCGCCGCTTCGCCAGCGAGACGATCGGCTCCATGTTCTCCAGCGTGTAGCCCGTGTGGGTCATTCCCGTTCTCCCTTATCGGAGGACTTCGGAGGACTAAGGACTAAGGACTGAGGACTAAGTGATCCCAAGTCCCGTCCCTCCGTAGGCCTCAGTCCTCAGTCCTTAGTCCTTCGCAAAAGTTGCCGCCCCGGTGGCTCTCACCGGGGCGGCATTCTCGCGGTTCGCGTCGTGTGCGGGCGCTAATCCTCGTGCGCCACTCCCTCGACGATGTCGCTGCCGACCGGCACAGTCGCGGCGGCCCCACCCGCAGCGCGCGGGCGCGGGGCCACCGTGGTACCGCCGCCCAGCATTTTTACCACATTGAGGGCCGGGAGCGCGCCCGCCGTCATCGGCACAGTCACGACGGTCGTCACCGCGTGCAGCCGCTGATAGACCTGCGTCGTCGAGATGCTGACGTGGCCGAGCATCGTCTGGACATCGCGCAACTGCCGGCCCGTCGTCAGCGCGTGCGCGGCGAAGGTGTGGCGGAGGGTGTGCGGCGTGACGTTGCGCACGGCGGCGGACTGCGCGTACCCCTTGAGGAGCAGCCAGAAGCCCTGGCGCGTCAGCCGCTGCCCGCGGTGATTGAGGAAGAGCGCGGCGGTGTCCGCACCATGCGCGCGCGCAATCACCGGGCGGCTCTGCGCGAGGTAGCGCTGCAAGGCATCCGTGGCGGCGACCGTGAGCGGCACCATGCGCTCCCGCGCCGCGCGCCCCTGGCAGCGGATGCACGCCGCCGCGAGGTCGAGGTGCTCCAGATCGAGCGCGACCAACTCCGAGACGCGCATCCCCGTCGCGTAGAGCAGTTGGAGCATCGCCGCGTCGCGCACGCTCTCCGGCGTCCGCACGCGGGTCGGGGCGGCGAGGAGGCGCGTCACCTCATCGGTGGTGATCGCGTGGGGGATGTAGCGATCGACGTGCGGCGAGGCGAGAAAGGGCGAGAGGTCGGTCTCGACCTTCCCTTCCTGCTTGAGATACTGGAAGAAGGATTTCGTTGCCGCCGTCTTCCGGGCGATGGTGCTGCTCGCGTACTGCCGCTCCCGCAGCGACTGGAGGTACGCCGTCACATCCTCCGGGACGACGACGCGCCAGGTGGTGATCCCGGCGTGCGTGAGGTGGGCTTCCAGTTGCATCAGGTCATTCCGGTACGCCATCACGGTATGCGGCGAGCATCGCTTTTTGGCAGCGAGCGCCCCTAAGTAGCTCTCGACCCACTCCTCCATCCCCTTGTCCTCCGCGCTCCTAATCCCCTGTTCTCCGCACCCAATGCTCATGAAACCGAGAGCCGCCGAACGACGCATCTCCGCGTTGTACGTCTCTCCCGCACTTTACAGAACGTACGAAATCCTCCATGGATGCGCGAAAAGGCGAAATGGACGGAAATTGCCCAAAACAGTAGACAGTAGTCGGTAGGCAGTAGTCAGAAAGGGGCATGAAAGCCCCTCTCCGTCACATGGAGCGTGGCTGGGAGCGAGGCTTCTTTGGTTAGACCGACGCCACGCCGAGCAAATCGCGCAGGGGGGTGTAGGGGATGGTGAAGGCGCTCGCGACAGGGGCCTCGGTGCACCGCCCGTCGTAGGTGTTGACGCCCTTCGCCAGTGCGGCGTCGCGCGTGACGGCGCGCTCCATGCCCTGCGTGATGAGCGAGACGACGTACGGCAGCGTCGCGTTTGTCAGCCCCTGCGTGCTCGTGCGCGGTACCGCGCCGGGCATGTTCGTCACGCAGTAGTGCGTCACGCCGTCCACCTCGTAGACCGGGTCGCTGTGACTCGTCGGGCGGGCCGTCTCGATGCAGCCGCCCTGATCAATCGCCACGTCGATGATGACGGAGCCGGGGCGCATGGAGCGCACCATCTGCTCCGTCACGAGGCGCGGGGCGCGCGCGCCGGGGATCAGGACCGCGCCGATGACGAGATCAGCCTCCGCGACACTCTCTGCGACGGCGTGCGCGGTGCTGTAGAGCGTCGTCAGGTGACCGCTGAAGACCTCGGAGAGGTAGCGCATCCGCTCGATGCTCTTCTCAAGCACGGTGACGTGCGCGCCCATGCCGAGCGCCATCTGCGCCGCGTTCGTGCCCACCGTGCCGCCGCCAACAATCGCCACCTTCGCGGGGGCAACGCCCGGCACGCCGCCAAGCAGCATCCCACGCCCGTTGTACGTCTTCTCCAGGTAGTGCGCGCCGACCTGAATGGACATCCGGCCCGCGACCTCGCTCATCGGGTTCAGGAGCGGCAGGAAATTGGAGTCGAGTTGCACCGTCTCGTACGCGATGCCCGTCGTCCGGCTTTCCAGCAGGGCGCGCGTCAGCGGCTCATCCGCCGCGAGGTGGAGGTACGTAAACAGGAGTAGCCCGGGACGCAGCAGGCCGTATTCCTCGTGTGTCGGCTCCTTCACCTTAACGACCATCTCAGCGCGGCCCCAGACATCGGCGGCGATGGGGACAATCTCCGCGCCCGCCCGCGCGTATTCCGCATCCGCGTAGCCGCTGCTAATCCCCGCACCCTGCTCAACGAGCACGGTTGCACCGCGCGCGGCGATCTCCGCGACCCCCGCCGGGGTCATCCCCACGCGGTTCTCACGATCTTTCACTTCCTTCGGCACGCCCACGATCATCCTCCACACCTCCCGGTAGTAACGAGCAACGAGTAGGGGCCTGCATCGTTGAGCACAGAAGAAACGGGCCATGCTCCTATGGCATTATCGCACCATCCGACCCTCG
>JBBSII010000341.1:0-5393 GCA_038232175.1 Thermomicrobiales bacterium | reverse complement strand
GCCACGCGCATCGTCAACCTCTATCAGAAGTGGGGGAAAGGGAACTTCCCGATCTTCATCGACATCCTTTACCAAGCACGCGCGACCACGAAAGCACAGAACAATATCCGCACCTCAAAGTTTGCCTATTTCTGCAGCGTTTTAGAGGATTTACTCGACCTCAAGGAAAAGCAAACGAGCGTTAGCGGTCATCATATGTGATCGCTAAGCTCGGCCATTTAGATTGACTCGGCAGGATAATCGACGATACGGCTTGCTGCGTCAAGGCGTTCAGATCTTTCCGGAAACGGCATGTGAACGAGTAGGGAAGTGACCCGAGAGGCCGTGCCGGTGATAGGACAGAAGGTAGTATTTTTTGTCCTATGATTTGTGCTATCACCAAGACGATCATAAAAGGAGTCCTAACGGAGAGATTAGACAGGGAGGAACAGCCTTTGG
This sequence comes from Thermomicrobiales bacterium, assembly GCA_038232175.1. Lineage (GTDB taxonomy): Bacteria > Chloroflexota > Chloroflexia > Thermomicrobiales > JALYUS01 > JALYUS01. Next base: position 4,955 of record JBBSII010000341.1, on the reverse strand, counting down.
CGGGGGGGAGTCAGGAGTACGCTGCGCCAATCTTTCGTGCCTCAATCTTGCTCCTGATTCCCCCCGCCACCTTCCATCGCTGTTGCCCTTCGGGCAGGTCTCCGCTGCGCTGCGACCGAGACAGCGATTCCAGGCGGCACCCCCAAGGGGGACAAAGGAGTTTTGCACGGCTTTCCTCCCTGACCCTCCTTCCGCGCAAAACACTATAACAGCCTGACGGCGGGGAACCGCGTGCGCCGCGTGCGTTGCTGTGAAAATAAACCTTCGCCGGGGAAGGCTACCCGAAGGAAAGTCAAAGAAATGGACGTGGAAAAGTGACTCGGGTCGCTCGCGATCGCGGTGCATGGATTTCGGTCGGTGCGGCACGGACGTCAAGGCGATGATGCCGCGCGTAACGCGTCGAAAGTGGCGCCGCTACCGAGAGGACGCATCGTCGGTCGGTGCTCGCGTTCATTCCGTGTCGTGCCTTTGTCTCATTGCGGAAGGGCCGCTGTGTCCCGGTCAGATGTGGATGGAGATTCATCGAGATACCGGAGAATCCGCAGCGGTCGATCGCCGCACTGGATCAGCAGCGTCTCCCCCTCCCGGTCCAGCACCGTCCCCGGCGCGGCGGTTGCGGGCCCCTCGCCCGCGACGAGTGCGGTCTTCATCACGCGGATCGCCGCCCCCTCGACCGCACCGACCGCGCCCAGCGGCAGATCCCGGTCCCACAAGCTGCGCACCTGCCGGTGGATTGCCACCGCCGGCCGCGCCCAGTCGATCCGGCCCCACGCCTCCTCGAACCGCCCCGGCGAGTGGGTCACCTCCTCCTCCCGCTGCGGTATCCCCGGATCCCCGGCGGCGATGCGGTCGAACGCCTCTCCCATCACCACCGGTATCGTCGCCACAAACCGCCCCAACACCGCCTCGCCGTCGTCCTCGTCCGTGTAGGGGACGGCCCGCTGCGCCAGGATCGGCCCGTCGTCCAGCCGGGGGGTCATGTAGTGCACCGTGAAGCCGTACGGGTCGTTGTTGCGCAGCGCCCAGCCGGTCGCGTTCATGCCGCGGTACTTCGGCAGCAGCGCGTCGTGGACGTTGATCGCGCCGAGGGGCGGCAGGGCGAGCACGGCGGCGGGGACGATCCAGTTGAAGCCGCCCGTGACGATCAGGTCCGGCCGCAGGGGGGCGATCATCGCCGCCCAGCGGTCGGGGTAGTTGGAGACGATGACGTCGAGGCCGGGGCGGGCGAGTTGGGCGACGCCGCGATAGCCGTCGGTGCGGCGGGAGCGCGGACCGGGGGCGGTAAGGATGCCGACCAGGCGGTGGCCGCGCGGGCGCAGCAGCGACTCGATCATGGGCGGGAAGACCGGCAGGACGGTGAAGACGACGACGCGCCAGCTCTCGGGGTTGCTCTCCATTGCCAACTCTCCTTATCCCTGTGACGCCTGCCCGCGCGGCGGGGGCAGGCAAAGCGCGCCGGCGAGGGCGACGACCAGGAAGCCCGTCGCGGCGAGCAGACTGACCACATAGGCGTCCGCGTAGCTGCGCGCGTTCGCCCGCTGCAGGGACGTCGAGACCGCCGACGTGACGGCGGGGTCCGACCCGTGCAGCGACGGCCGCAGGCAACTGGCCGGGGCGATGGCGGGATCGTGGCTGCGCGCACGGTCGTCCGCACATGCCCGGAAATCCGCGACGGTCGCCGTCCGCTCATCCCCGCCCTGGACTGCCGTCAGTCGGCGGTTGAGCTCCGGCGCCAGGTCCCCGCTGACCCGCGGCGCGTGCCCGGCCCGGGCCCCGAAGAGGATCACCCCGATGATCGCCACGCCCAGGGCGCTGCCGATCTGCTGGCACGTCACCACGACGCCGGACGCGGCCCCCGCGTCGTCGCGGTCGATCCCGGCGAGGATCGCCCCGATCACCGGCGGGCCAGTCGACCCCGCCCCGAGTCCCTGGACGACGATGGCCAGCGCGAGGAGAAATCCGGAGGGCGCCTCCCCGGCGCGATGGACGATGATGACATTCATCACCCACGAGGCGATCACGACCGCGAGGCCGACGGCGATCAGCCGGCTGCCGAGGCGCGGGATGAGCCGCACCGAGGCGGTGGCGGCGGCGAAGAAGCCGAGCGCGCCGGGGGCGAAGATCAGCCCCGCCGCGAGGGCCGAGCGGTGCAGGCCGAGCTGGAGATAGAGCGCGAGAATGAAGAACGACGCCGAACTCGCGGCATTGAACAGCAGCGAGACCAACAATCCCGTGACGAAGGCGCGCTCGCGGAAGAGGCGTAGCACGACGAGTGGCGAGCCGTCCCGCGCTGTCACCCGGCGCTCGAACAGCACGAACGCGATGAGGATGGGAACAGCGGCGGCGAGGCAGAGCCACGCCCACGCGGGCCAGCCCGCGTCTCGCCCCTCGACCAGTGGGAAGGTGAGCAGGAAGAGGCCGACGCTTAGGATGCCGACGCCGCCCAGGTCGAGCCGGGGCGCGGTCGCCGAGCGGGATTCGGGCAGGAAGCGCGCGGCAGCGGCGATGAGGACCGCGACGCCGATCGGGATATTGACGAGGAAGACGGGCCGCCAGGAGAGGCCGAGGAGGTTCGCGCGGATGAGCAGGCCGCCGAGCGCCTGCCCGAGCGATGCCGCGATCCCGACGACCGCACCATAGACGCCGAACGCCCGGCTGCGTTCCTGCGGCGCGAACGTGACCTGGATGGTGGAGAGGACCTGGGGCGTCATCGCCGCCGCCGCCAGCCCCTGGACGATCCGCGCCGCGACGACCGGCGTGGGGGCGGGGGCGAGGCCGCAGAGCGCCGAGGCGGCCGTGAAGCCCGCCATGCCGGTCATGAAGAGCCGCTTCCGGCCGTAGACATCGCCGAGCCGGCCGCCGGTGACGAGCAGCACGGCGTAGGCGAGCGAGTACCCGGCGAGGACGAACTGGGCCTGGGCGAAGCTGGCGCGGAGGTCGCGCTGGACGGTGGGGACGGCGACGTTGACGACGAAGACGTCGAAGATCGCCATGAAGGTGCCGCCGAGGACGATGGCGAGCGCGAGCCAGGGGCGGGCCGCGCTCGGCGTGGCGGTGAGGGCGAGTGGGGCCGCCGATTGCGCGCGTGCCAAGGAGCGATACCTTTCCGATCGGGACCCGGCGGGATGGAGAAGGCGCACGGCGGCGTGCGGGGACGGACGCAGTATATCACCCGCGACACGGCGACGAAACTGGGTAACCGCTGGATAGCCGGCGACACGACGATCGGGATGGGAACGCCCCGTGTCATGGCGGGGCGTGGAACGTCGGACGCTTCCCCTGCGGCCGACCTTTCCGTTGTTTTGTCTCTTCCGTGTGCGTGATTCGTGATGACTGTACTGTTTCCCAGGAGTGTTGGGAATGGGCGCATTCGCGCCCATCCTCTGAGAGCCTCACGGCAAGGAAGCGCCCGGTTTCGCACGGGTGCGCGCGCGTTCGCTCCCACCGTGCGTCTTCGCTTGCTCCCCATCGTGCCATAAGGGACCGACGGTCCCTCAAGGATTTCCCACGGGGCGCTGCGCTTGCCGTGTTCCTCCTTGACTGCCCGCCACCTTATACCCCAAGGGTCGCGGAGCGAATCCGCTCTCGAAAGGAGGTGAGTTTTATGAAGTACAAGTTCACGCGGGTCTATCTGGTCGAAGCGAAGACCGAGGCCGAGGCATCCCAGAAGTGCCAGGACGAGCCGACCCGGTACTTCACGTACAGTTCGGTGGCCGTCGAGTCGGGCGAGGCACGCCCGACTTGGCGTTCCGAGGCGAAGAAGCAGATCATCGGCCGATGATCACGCGCCGCCATCCAGTTCCCGCTGGGTGGCGGCTTTTTCTCTGCTCAGTTGCGCACCTGCGTGCGACTGCTCAAGCTGACGAGCGTATCCAGATCGGGTTCGAACAGGCGACGGCCCCTTATTCTTCCGCCGTGGTCACCGCTTGAGAAGTCGCACCGAGCTTCTTGACGTGGACGGCGAAGACGACATCCTGTTTCTCCATCGTGCCGTCTTTCCGTTTGATGTCCCGTGTCTGCCGATAGCCATCCACTTTGACCTTCGTTCCCTTATCGAGCTGAGCGTTCTGGATTCGTTGCGCACGCTCGCCGGTCGAATAGACCCGATGCCACGTCACCTAATCTTCCGCAGTGTTCTCGGCCACGGGGAAACGGGCGATCAGGCCGCTCTTTTGCGACTGTTCGAAGTGCGGAGTAGCACCAAGACGACCGGTGAACTTCACTCTCGGCTGCTTCTCGTTCTGCTCACTCGATTGCAGCGTTTCGACTGGTTGCTGCGATGCCCTAGTTTCGTCGTCAGATGCCCCAGGACGAGGGGAGTCGGACAAGGCGGATATTTGCATCCGGCCGGTTTTCGGCCATGAGCGGCGGTTCTACGGGCAGAGAGGGGAGGGCAGGGAAGATCTCGATGGCGATATGACCATCCTTCAGGAACAGGGCACGAAGGTCGCCGTTCTCCGACGAGACGAGGATGCCGTCTTTTACCGCCACCGTTGCGGCGCGCCGTAGTCCAACATCAGGGGATGTGCATTGGCCGGCCTTCAACACGCTGGATCTCCTGAACCAACTGGATGCGATACCGCATCGATTTGACCGACGGTGACGCTCGGCGACGAAAAAGCGTGTGGAGCAAGGAGAATTCGGTTCTGTGCGATCGATGTCCGACGCTTAGCGTAGTTTAATTTCCCGTTCGTCAATCGACCCCTGATACGTCGTGGCGCCGCCAGCGATCTTCCGGCACCCGGCACTTGCGACAGCGCGCATGGCAACAATGCCGGATGCCTCGTCGGTCTCCTGCGGCACTGGCAGTCATTACAGCGCGAGCAGGTCCTGCAGTCGCCGCGCATTCGCCGCTTCCTTGACGGCGCTCTCCCGCTCCTCGCGCAGGATCGTCGGATCCTCCGACCCGATCGGCGACCCGGCACTGGCGAGGGCCCCGACCGCCTTGATCACCG
>JBBSII010000340.1:0-5394 GCA_038232175.1 Thermomicrobiales bacterium | reverse complement strand
GGATGTGGACAATGAGCCGCTCGATCTGGAAGCGGACGTGCAGGAGCCAACCGATGAGCCGCGCGGGGACATCGCCGCGCGGCTGCGCGATCCGCGCCTGAAATTCGGCTCCCTCCGCTTCCTCTCCGGCCTCACACGGGGGGAATCCGGCCCGGTGCAGGAGGTGTGGCCCACCCTGCCCGTCGAGCGACGGCGGCGGCTCGTCCGCGCGATGAACGACCTGGCGGAACTCTCCGTCGAACTCGACTTCGCGCGTGTGCTGCGGGTCGCGATGCGCGACACCGACGCGGATGTGCGGATGCACGCAATTGAGGCGCTCTGGGAATACGAGGGGGCCGACCTCCTCACCGCACTCCTCGGCGTTGTGCAGCACGACGAATCCGCGCAGGTGCGGCAGGCGGCGGCGAAGGCGCTCGCCCCCTTCGCGGTGCGCGCCGTGACGGGCAACGTGCCGGAACCGCTGGTGACACACCTGCACGACACGCTGCTCGCGACCGCGCAGAATCTGCGCGAGCCGATTGAGATCCATCGCCCCGCGATCGAATCGCTCGGCGCGTTCATCGACGCCCCGGTCGCCGCGCTCATCACCGATCTCTACAACCGGGGCGACCCCGAGGACCGTGCGAGCGCGCTGCACGCGATGGGCCGCAGTGTCGATCCCCGCTGGCTCGCCACCGTGCGCGCCGAGACCGAGGCGGAGGAGAGCGAAGTCCGGTTCGAGGCGGCCCGCGCGCTCGGTGAGATCGGGCAGGCGGAGGGCGTGCCGGATCTGATCGCGCGCCTCGATGACGAGGATCGCGATGTCCGGCTGGCGGCGGTCTTCGCGCTCGGGCAGATCGGTAGCCGCACCGCGACGAGCGCCCTGCGTGAGCACCGCGCCGATGCCGACGACGAGGACTGGACCGACGCCATCGACGCCGCCCTGATCGAAGCGAGTTACGCCGACCAGCCGCTTTTCCCCTTGTAGCACGGATTCCCGCCCGATGCCGCCGAATGCCCAGTTGCGTATATACTGGCAGTGCGCACCGCCGACCGCCGACCGCCGACTGGAAGAGGGATGACTTCGTGACCGTGCAAGGTGTTATCCTCAGTCATACATTCCATTTCCTGCTCACCACTCACCCGCTGCTCGTCATCGCTGCGCTCATTTTCGTGGAGGAATTGGGTGTGCCCAGCCCGGTGCCGGGCGACTTGATGATGCTGCTCGCCGGGGTTGAGGTCGCGCAGCACCGGCAGCACCTGTGGGTCGTCCTCGTGGTGCAGGAGCTGGCAACCGTCGCCGGCGCGTGCGGCCTGTACGCCTTCAGCCGCCGGGTGGGGCGTCCCTTTGTTGTGCGCTACGGGCACTTCGTCCACCTGACGCCGAAGCGCCTGGAGCGGGTCGAGGCGCTCGTCACGAAACACGGGGCACGGTCGGTGATCGCGGGGCGGCTCATTCCGGGGTTGCGGATCATCACGCCCATTGTCGCGGGCATCCTCGGCGAGCCGTTCCTCGTCTTCCTTCCCGCCGTCGCCCTCGGCGGTTTCCTCTACGTCCTCGCGCTGACGCTCGTCGGGGTGTTTGTCGGCCCGGCGGCGCTGGACGCCTTCGAGCGGCTCTCGCTGCCAGTCGTGGCCCTCTGCTCATTCGCGGCCCTCGGCGTGCTGCTCTTCGTTGTGCGCAAGGGGCGGGAAACGCTGCGCGAGGAGCGGGGGCTATCCCTTGGCGTGATCGCGGGCGTCGCCGCACTGCTCGCCACGAACGGCATCATCGGCTTTCTCCGCTTCGGCTTCCGCACGTTCGGTGGCGCAACCGTCCTCGCATCGACGGCGGTGGGGAGCGGCTGGCGGCTGCTGCTCGGCTGGCCCATCTTCCTGATCGTGGCGAGCGCCATCGGCGCGGCCTACCACGCCTTCGACTGGCACCGGTTGCCGGCGCTCGCGCGCGTCGCGGTGCTTGCCGCGCCACCCCTCGTCATCACAGCGCTCGTGCTCTATCCCTTCCTTGAAGGGTCCGGCCCGCGCCTGAACCGCCAGCGGGACGAGGTGCTGCTCGGGGTGGAAATTCTCCGTTGGGTGGCATTCGCCGTCGCGCTGAACGCGGTGATGCCACCACCGACCCCCGACGGCCCCACCAAACGCAGATGGATGCCCTTCCAGCGGAAGCGCCAAGCCCCATCGCACGAACTGACCCGATGACGTGCGGGGCCATCGGATGGGCCGACCATCGTCGGCGTCACATCCGAGCGATGAGAATTTTATGGTACAAATGTCCGCGCGCCCGAGGGTTCGGCGGTGCGAGTTCTGTGTGGGAGAGGGGACGGTTCGCGCGATGCTGGTGGTGATGCAGCCCGGAAGTTCTTCGTCCGCGACGGAAGCGGTCTGCGACGTGACGCGGGCGGCGGGGTGTGACCCCGAAACGCTCGCTGACGCGGGACAGATCGTGATCGACGTGGCAGGAGAGGCCCCCGCCGACTTGGCGGAGACAATTGGAACAATGCCCGGCGTGGCGGTCGTCCTCCGGCGCGATGCAACACGGCCATTAAAGACGCGCGACCTGCGCATCGCGAGCATCCGCCCGCTCGTGCCCCCGGCGATCCTGCTCGAAGAACTCCCGCTCTCCGCCGAGGGGGCGGCGGTCGTGAGCCGCGCGCGGGAGGATGTGAGCCGCATCCTGCGCGGCGAGGACGACCGCCTGATCGTGATTGTCGGCCCATGCTCCGTCCACGATTGCGACGCCGCGCTCGACTACGCCCGGCTGCTGAAACCCGCTGCGGACGAACTCGCCGAAGACCTCCGCATCGTCATGCGCGTCTACTTCGAGAAGCCGCGCACGACGGTCGGCTGGAAGGGGCTGATTAACGACCCCCGGCTCGACGGTAGTTTCGCGGTCAACGATGGGCTGCACCTCGCCCGCCGTCTGCTGCTCGATCTCGCAGCCTTCGGGGTGCCCGCCGGGTGCGAGTTCCTCGACCCGATCCTGCCGCAATTCTTCACCGATGTCGTGACGTGGGGCGCAATCGGCGCGCGCACCACGGAGAGCCAGGTGCACCGTGAACTCGCCTCCGGCCTCTCGATGCCCGTCGGGTTCAAGAACGGCACGGGCGGCGGTGTGCAGATGGCGATTGACGCCGTCCACGCCGCCGCGTATCCCCACCGTTTCATCGGCGTCACCGAGCAGGGACTCGCCGCTATCGTGGCGACGGACGGCAATGCGGACTGCCACGTCATCCTGCGTGGCGGGCGGAGCGGCCCCAATTACGACGCCTCCGGCGTCCAGCCGACATTGGAGAGCCTGCGGAGGGCGGGCCTTGAGCCGCGCTTGATGATCGATGCGAGCCACGGAAATAGCGACAAGGATTACCGTCGGCAGCCGGTCGCGGCGGCTGCGGTCGCCGCGCAGGTTGCGGCGGGTGAGGCGGGCATCATCGGCGTGATGATGGAGAGTTTCCTCGTCGATGGTCGACAGGAATTGGTTGATCGATCACGCCTCGTCTATGGCCAGAGCATCACCGATGCCTGCATGGGCTGGGAGATGACCGTGCCCGTCCTCCATGACCTCGCTGCGGCGGTGCGGGCGCGGCGGGAGCAGGACTGAGGGCCGAAGCAAAATCCCTCCCCTCCCCTCTCCATCGCCGGTACGATCTTAAGATGTTGAAGCCTTTGGGCGATGGAGGGGGGCCGGGGGTGAGGAAGGGTACCGGCCACACCCACTACACAAGGAGTGCACAATGGATCAGCCCACCTTCGAAACCCTCTTCGGTGAGTTCCGGCAGCAGTGCAGCGCGGAGAACAACCTGCCCGACCTTGCTGTCTCTTCCGGGCGACCGGACGCGCCGATTGTCGTGCTGATCCACGGCATCGGCGGCAATGCGCAGCATTGGGCCGATCCGGTTGGCCTGAACCCGAACGACACCTGGCTCTTCAACCTCGACGCCGACCCGGACCACCACAACACCGGCCTCGGCTCCTCCCCACCGTATCAGGCGGGCAGCGTGACAGCGTGGTGCGACCTGCTACGCAACGAGCAGATCAGTTACGTCACGTGGAGCCAGTCCCAGCCTTCCGACCTGATCCAGTCCGCTGTGCAGGAGACGGTCGCCGTGCTGACGAGCATCGAGCAGCACATCTTCCCGGCACTGGCGCAGGACGTGGCGGCAAACGGCGGCACGGTGCCGCCACTGATCCTCCTGTGTCACAGCCGGGGCGGCCTCGTCGCGCGGAATGCGCTCAAGCAGTTGGGCAGCGCAGGGGTGCCGGACTTGCGCAAGGTTATCACCCTCTGCACACCGCACCACGGCAGCTACATGCCCCGCCTCGCGGACGAGTACAACCGCGCCCTCGGCACGACCATCGATTTCAGCAGCCTCGGTCACTCGCTGCCCGGCCCGATCCGCCACCTCGTCGAGCACACGATCGACCCGATCCTGGCGGACCTCGCCAACCGCGTGCGCGAGGCGATGCTCCACTCCTTCGGCGCGCTGGCGCAGGGGCCAGGCTTCGAGGAACTCGACCCACAGAGCGCGATGCTGCAAACACTCGCGGACGGCGAGCAGCCGCTGCCTGGCGTGCGGTACTACGGCTTCGGCGGGTCGAACCCCACCTTCGTCAACTTCTTCCTCGTCGAGGCCGGCCACGTCTTCCACCTGCTGGCGACGATGAGCTCCTTCCTCGTTGAGCAGATCGCGCGCATCCCAGCAGTCGCGGAGCGCTTCGGCGGGCTGGCAGAGATCGACCGGGGCGACTCGGCGGTGGGGCCGGACAGCAGCAAGTGGCCGGACGCCTTTGGTGCGCCGCATCAGGTCTTCCACGTCAACCACATGCAGGCGCTGATCGACCCATCGCTGCAACAGGCCACACTCCAAGCCATCCGGGAGTAGGCTCAGGAGGAAACTGGGGGATAGCCACAGAGGCACAGAGGGCACAGAGGGGGAAAGAGGGGAACATACAGAGAGGTTTTCCGTTCTCTTCCTTCTCTTTGTTTTCTCTGTGTCCACTGTGCCTCTATGGTTCACATCCGGTTTCCGTCGCCCATCAGTTGTGCCTCTGTGCTTCATATCCGGTTTCCGTCGCGCATCAGTCGCCGGGGAGGGACATCGCGTAACCGCCGGTGACGAGGAGCGTCTGGCCGGTGGTGTACTCGCTCTCCGGCAGGCAGAAGAAGCGCACGGCGGCGGCGATATCCTCCGCTTTGCCGACACGCCCCAGCGGGATGAATCGCTCCGCTTGGTCGCGCCAGCGCTCCGCGTTGCGTGGGGCGCCGGGGCGCTCCATCATCATCCCCGGCGCGACGCAGTTGACGGAGATGCCGTGCGGCCCGAGTTCGTACGCCATGTTGCGCGTCGTCGCCTCGATCGCCGCCTTCGCCGCGTTGTAGACGAGCGCGTCCCGGTGGTTGTAGTGCGCGCCGATCGT
>JBBSII010000339.1:0-5397 GCA_038232175.1 Thermomicrobiales bacterium | reverse complement strand
GCGAGGCGATGGCGGCGGGGCTGCCGGTGGTGGGCTGGCGGGCCGGCAACCTGCCCTACCTGGCCGAGGACGGACGTGAAGGAGTGCTGGTGCCCCCGGGCGACCTGGCCGGGCTCACCACGGCGTTCGCACGGCTGGCTGCCGACGTGGCGCTACGGCGACGACTCGGCGATGCCGCCCGGCGGCGAGCGCTGACACGACCGACCTGGGGCGAATCGGCGGCACTGTTCTTCGCAGCCGTGCGGGAAGCGGTGGCAGAGGAATGAACACCGGCTGCTTACGCGCGGCGGCGCGCGAGGAGGAGCATGACGCGGGAGTCGGACGCAAATGGCTCGCGCTGGTAGCCCCCATAGACTGCCTCAATCTCGAAACCGGCGCGCTCCAGTAGATGCTCGGCCTCAAAACGGTAGGTGTAGCGGAATGGCCACTCCACGAAGCGCTTCGTCACCGTGCCCGCGTCCGTCACGACCTCGTAGGCGGAGCGAATGACGCGGACCTGGGTGGCAAAATCGGTGCTGACCACTGTCTCGGTGCGCGCCACGGTCACGCCCCATGCCGGCACATACTGGACGAGATCCTGGCGGAGGCTACCCGGGGGTTCGAGGAGCCACGTCGGCGCGGGGTGCAGGAAATCGAGCGCCAGCAGACCGCCCGGGCGCAGGTGGGCGGCGATGGTGGCGAGTGCCCCGAGTTGCGCGTCCCGGTCGACCAGGTAGGCGAAGCTCTTAACGGCGACGATCGCCAGGGCGAACGGCGCACCATCCTCGCCGTCAAGGGCGAAGGAGCGCATATCGCCCTGGACCAGCCGGGCGCGGGCCGCCACCGCCGGACCGGCCGCCGCGAGCTTGTCGCGCGCCAGCGCCAGCATATGCGGCGAGGCGTCCAAGCCGACCACCTGGTGACCTGCCCGCGCGAGCGGGACAAGCACGCGCCCGCTCCCGCAGGCCACTTCCAGCACCCGACCACCCTCGACAGCCGCCAGATCGAGATAGAGGGGCAGGTCGGCCGCGAACGGAAACGCGTCATAGAGGCGCGCCAGTGCCGCGTCGCCCCACGGCTGATCGGCCCGGACGAGCGCGCCGGATACCGGGACTTCGTTGTGCTCTTCCATCACTTCCTCCGTCTTGCGCACGCGGCTTATCCAGAGTGCGCTGAGCGTCGGACCGGCGCCGGTCGAGCGTCGAGGAAACTGGCGGCGGCGGCGAGCACGGCGTCAACCGTGATGGCGGTGACGCAGGCCGGTTCTCGCGTCGCGCCGCAGGGCGGATCGATGAGGGTACGACACGGACTGCACGGCAGTTGCACCCGGACGATCCGCTGGCGTTCTGGCGGACACCAGGGTCCGAACTCGACCGGGTCGGCCGGCCCATAGAGGCCGACGACCGGCGTGCCAACCGCGGCCGCCAGGTGGAGCGCGCCGCTGTCCGTCGCGATCACCAGGCGGGCACGGCGCTGGAGCGCCGCGAGGCCACCGAGTGAGAGCCGCCCGGCCAGTCTGCAGGCGTCGCCCCCGCTCGCAGCTACCACCGCCGCGACGAACGCGCCCTCGCGCGACGTGCCGACGACCAGTACGGGGGCATGATAGCGTCGCGCAAGGGCGCGCGCCAGTTCACCCCAGTGATCGGTCGGCCAGTTCTTGAGCGGCCAGCCCGAGCCGGGGTGGAGCACTATCGGCGCATCCCTGGCGGGCATCGTTGCGAGCACGGTCGCCGCCTCGGTCTCGTCGGTCGGGGTCGGCACGAAGCGTACCGGCCGCCACGCCCCGGCATCGACCGCGCCGGACGCACCGAGGCGAGCAGCGGCGGCAGCGGCCAGGTCGAGCGCGAGGCGGGCAACGTGTCGGTGTGCGGGCACGGGCAGTGCCGCGGTCAGGTAGGGACGCGTGCGGGGCGCGGCGTAGCCGAGCCGGACGGGGATCGCCGCCGCGCCGACCAGCACGCCCGACCAGGGATCGTCAGGGCGCGGCAGGAGAGCGAGATCGAAGTGCCCGCGCAGGGTGTTCGCCTCGTCCACGGCGCGCCTGTCCCAGCCGGATCGGTCCAGCGGCGCCAGCAGTGGGGGGAACGCCACGGTGTCGGTCTGGTCGACATCGGGGCAGTGCTCGGGGACCGCCGCCAGCCCCGCCGGCACCAGGAAGATGATCCGCGCGTCGGGCATTGCGCCGCGCAGTGCGGTGATCGCCGGCAAGGTCAGCAGCAGATCGCCGAGGTGATCGGGGCGCACGATCAGGATCCGTGCCGATGACATCGCGACTACCTTTCCCCGCCCTGTCGGACAATTGTTGGCACCCCTCCGCACCAGCGTCGCCGCATCAGGGAACAAGAGCGTCATCGCGCGCCGCGTAGACCTGCGGCGACTCCCAGACCCGCACGAGCAGGGAGGCGAGTGTCCCGCGCAACGGCGGCGCGAGCGTCTCCCAGCAATGATGGGCGACCGCTTCGGCGGTCGTGTTGATGCCCGCCAGCCCCGGCACCTCACTGAGATCGCGGTAGTGGAGCGAGGCCGCGAGTGCGTCCACCGCCTCCCGCAGCGCGCCGATGTCATACAACGCCCCGTCCGCGTGCAACCGCTCGCCGCGCACGATCACGTCGAGGCGGTAGGTGTGGCCGTGCAACCGGGTGGCGGGGCCGAAATCGCCGACGAGCCGGTGCGCGGCCTCGAACTGCGCCATCACGCCGATTTCGTACATCGCACGCTCCTTCGTTGGTCAGGATCAATCATCGCCGTACGTCAGCACGACTTGCACCGTCTCGCCGGGATGCGCGTCGAGGAGTTCGTACGCCTCGGGGGCGCGGGCGAAGGGGAAACGATGCGACACCAATTCCGCCAGGTGCAACTGTGGCAGCAGCTCCATGACCGTCTCCGTGCGGCGGGCATAATCCCAGCGCGGGGCGAGGTCCGGGTTGAGCCGCCCGACCTGGGATGACCGGAGGCGCACCCGCCCGCGATGGAAGTGGCCACCGAGCGTCAGGGTGACGGGCTTCGTGCCGTACCACGAGGCGACCACCACCGTCCCCTCGACCGCGACGGCGTCGATCGCCGCCTGCAACGCCGCGGGCGCGCCGCTCACCTCGATCGCCAGATCCGCCCCGCGTCCCCCGGTCAGCGCGCGGACACGCGCGGGGAGGTCGTCGCCGGGGGGGAGCGCCGCGTCCACGCCGACGGCGCGGGCCAGTTCCCGTCGCCGCTCCAGCGGGTCGACACCGATCACGCAGCGCGCCCCCGCCCGCTTCAACAACTGGCCGACGAGCAGCCCGACCGTCCCCTGCCCGAAGACGAGCGCCGTCTCCCCGAGGTGGAGGGGCGTATCGAGCAGGATGTTCACCGCCGTTTCGACATGGGCGGTGAAGACGCCGACCAGCGGGTCGAGGCCATCGGGCAGGCGCACGGGCATCGTCGCCGGGACGACGTACGCGCTCTGGTGCGGGTGCAGCACGAAGACCGCGTCGCCCGGCGCGAGCCGCCGGACATCGGGGCCAACATCCGTGACCCGCCCGACGGATGCGTAGCCGTACTTGATCGGGAAGGCGAACCCGCCCGCGAGCGTGGGGAGGTCGAGCGGGAGGTCGCGCGGCACTTCGCCGCGATAGATGAGCATCTCCGTCCCGTGGCTCACCGCCGACGCGAGGGCGCGCACGCGCACCTGCCCCGGCCCCGGCCCCGGCGCTTCCTCGATGCGGAACTCCGCCGTGCGCGGCGCGGTGAGCCAGAGCGCGCGGGCCGCGATCGGCCGGGCGGCGGGCGGCTCAGCGGACATCGGTGTCGCCCGGGTATGCCACGCGGCCATCGAGCACCCAATCGGCGCCATACGCGGTCACGGTCATCTCCTTGAGTAGCAATGCCCCATCGAGGTGGCGGATGCCGAGATCGCCGACGGCGGCGATGCCGACGCCGAGCACCTTCGGCGCGACGGTGACGGCGAGGCGGTCCACCAGCCGGGCGCGCAGGAGCGCGGTGATTATCGCCGCGCCGCCCTCCACCAGCACGGAGCGGATGCCGCGCGTGTGCAACGACGTAAGCAGCGCCGTGAGGTCCACGCCGTCCCCCGCCCCGCCCGGAAGCAGCAGTACCGCCGCCCCCCGCGCGGCAATCGCGGCGCGCCGCGCGACGGATGCCCGCTCGGTGGTGGCGAGCAGGGTGCCGGGCGCGGCCTCCGCGGCGAGCACCGCCGCCGTATCGGGTGTGCGAAGTGTGCTATCCACGACGACGCGCAAAGGATCGCGCCCCGGCACAAGGCGGACGGTGAGGCGCGGATTATCCCGGCAGACCGTGCCGACACCGACCAGGATCGCGCCATGGCTCGCGCGCAGTGCGTGGGCGAAGCGCAGTGATTCCGGCCCGCTGATCCATTGCGAGCTGCCCGTCGCGGTCGCCGAGCGCCCATCGAGCGTCTGCGCATAACTGACCGTCACGAACGGTCGTTCCATCGCCGTCGTCTTCCCAACATTCATCCGGGCAGGATACCATAACAGGGAATGGGCGGGGGCGCCGCCGCGATTTCGCCGCTCGCGAACGATGCCACCGCGACGGCCCAGACAGAAAGGGTGAGGGATGAGCGAGGACCACATTCAACTCACTGGCATGGTCTTTTTCGGCCATCATGGCACGCTCGCGCCGGAACGCGAACTGGGGCAGCGCTTCATCGTCGACATTGACCTGCAGTGCGATCTGCGCCCCGCTGCCCGCGCAGACGATTTGGCGCAGGCGCTCGATTACAGCGCGGTCTACCGCAGCGCGCGGGCGATCCTCACCGGGCCACCCGTCCGCCTGACCGAAACGCTCGCGGAGCGGATCGCGGACGCCGTCCTGGCCGAGCATGGGCAGGTCGAGGTGGTGCGCGTGCGCGTCACGAAGCCGAACGTCCGTCTCGATGACACCGTTCTGAGCGGCTCCACGATTGAGATCGCGCGCAGCCGTGACGGAGGAGGCTAACCAACCGGCGCTCAGATCGTTGTCGGTCTGCGCGGATGGGGCGGGCTGGTCGGGAGCCGCTCCGTGTTCGCCGTCTGTGCATGCTCACGCGCCCGGGCTACCGCTCGGCTCACGTCATCGAAGGTTCCCAGTCTCATGCCCTCATCGCTGCAGAGCACGTAGGCTCCCCCGCGTGCGCGCAGATCAAAGCGTTTCCTCGCGATCACAAAATGCCATTGCCAGCGGTCATATGCGTCCTCGATGAGGCGCACACCCGCCACATACTGGAGTTGTCGCGGCATCGGAAGAGTCCCTTTCGTCGTCGGTTGGGAGATACGGATGATACGGAGAATCCGCATTACTCGTGGAACGAAGGACGCGGGGCATGGTTGCGTACGAACACGCACGCATCGCAAAGCCGCATGCGAGACCGGGTATCGGGTCGCTGGAGTGGTTCTGGGGAGTGATCGGGATGGGGCAAGCCCG
>JBBSII010000338.1:0-5415 GCA_038232175.1 Thermomicrobiales bacterium | reverse complement strand
CTGATAAGTCGTCGCGACGGCGCTAAGGTAGGGAGAAGCGAAGCGTATGGCAACGGTACAGCCAACAACGCGCGTGCGGGCCGTGGCAAAGGATGTCCACATCTCCCCGCAGAAAGTGCGCCTGGTTATTGACCAGATTCGTGGGAAGCGGGTCAACGAGGCCCTCGCGATCCTCCGGTTCCTGCCGCAGGGTGCGGCGGACGAGGTCGCGCGGGTCGTTCGCTCTGCTTC
The DNA here is from genome assembly GCA_038232175.1 of Thermomicrobiales bacterium. Lineage (GTDB taxonomy): Bacteria > Chloroflexota > Chloroflexia > Thermomicrobiales > JALYUS01 > JALYUS01. The sequence goes on along the minus strand of JBBSII010000338.1, from coordinate 5,184 downwards.
CGCGAATGCGGAGCACAACAATGACATGGATCCCGAGGATCTGATCATTGCGCTCGCGTATGCGGATGAGGGGATGAAGCTAAAGCGGTTCACCGCGCGGTCGCGTGGGCGGCCGGGGCCGATCCTCAAGCGGTTCAGCCACATCACGATCGTCGTCGAGGAGAAGCCGCGACCGGTGCGCGCCCCGCGCCCCGCAGCGAGCGCCGCGCGACGACCGGGTGCGACGACCGGGCGTGGCAGGAGTCAGACGCCGACCGTTTCCCGCGGTGCGGTGGGCGCGGTGCCCGCGCGGCAGCAGGCGCCCGGTTCCATCGAGCCGCTGGAGCCGAAGGTGGACGAAGCGGAGGAAACCGCACCGTCGGAGACGATGGAAGCGGCCCCCGCAGTGGACAATGTCGAGTCAACACCGCCGCCGGTCACGGCAGCGCAGGCGGAGGCGGAGGCGAATGAAGTCGCCGATGCTGGCCTGTCGCAGCCCCGTGGCGAAGGTGGCGAGCGTCGGGACCAGAGGTAAGGAGGAAACCATGGGACGGAAAGTTAATCCCATCGGCTTCCGGCTGGGGATCGTCACTGATTGGGACTCCCGCTGGTTTGCCGAGCGCAACTACACGCAGCTTCTGCACGAGGACATCGCCCTGCGGCGGCTCGTGATGCGGGAACTGCCTAATGCCGGGATCGCGCGGATCAATATCGAGCGCGCGGCGAACAAAGTGGACATGACGATCTTCACGTCCAAGCCGGGCGTGGTGATCGGCAAGCAGGGCGCGAACGTCGAGAAGCTGCGGAACACGATCAAGGGCGTGATGAAGCGCGACGTGCACCTGAAGATCGAGGAGATCAAGACGCCGGAACTCGAGGCGCGCCTCGTCGCGGAGAATATCGCGGAGCAGTTGGCGCGACGTGTCGCGTATCGCCGGGCGATGAAGCACGCGGTCTCGCAGTCGATGCGTCGCGGGGCGAAGGGTGTCAAGGTGCGCCTCGGTGGCCGCCTCGGCGGCGCGGAAATGTCCCGCACGCTGACGGAGAAGGATGGCCGCGTGCCGCTCCACACCCTGCGTGCGAACATCGACTACGCGGTTGTCCATGCCCACACGACGTATGGCCGGATCGGTGTCAAGGTCTGGATCTACAAGGGCGATGTTATCCCGGAGCGACGGCCCGCGCAGAGCGGCGCTGAGCTTGCGGCGGACTAAGGGAGAGGGTTCGTAGGATGTTGTTGCAACCAAAGCGAACGAAGTTCCGCCGTGTCCATCGCGGTCGCCGTGAGGGTGCCGCGCATCGTGGGACGACGGTGGCGTTCGGTGAATTCGGGTTGGTCGCCACGGAGAATGCGTGGGTTTCCAGCAATCAGATCGAGTCCGCGCGCCGCGTCGTGACGCGATACACCCGCCGGGGCGGCAAATACTGGATTCGCGTCTTCCCGGACAAGTCCGTGACGAAGAAGCCCGCCGAAACCCGCATGGGTTCCGGGAAGGGCGCGCCGGATCATTGGGTCGCCGTGGTGAAGCGCGGCCGGATGCTGCTCGAAATGGGCGGTATCCGCGAGGATCAGGCGAAGGAAGCCCTGACCATCGCGGGGCACAAGTTCCCGATGGGCACGAAGATCGTCAAGCGCGAGTTCCTCGAAGGCGAGACGATGGAGATGGGCAAGAAGGCTGAGATGCGCGCGCAGATGGCCGACAGCGGCGAGTTGGTCGAAGGCATGGACGAGATGGAGCAGCAGCCGGAGATCGAGGGCGGTGCGGACAACGCGGCGGATGTCCCCGCGACGGAAGAGGGCGGCAGCGGCGAGCACAAGGAGAGCGAGTGAATCATGCGAGTCGATGAGGTGCGCGCGCTCACGGATCAGGGTCTTATCGAGCGGCGCAATGAGATGAAGGAAGAGGCGATGCGGATGCGGTTCGCGCTCGCGACGAACCAGCAGACGAACAGCGCGCAGATGCGCAGCCTGAAGCGCGACATCGCCCGGATCAACACGATCATGCGCGAGCGTGAAATTGCGGAAGCGTTCCAGCAGGTGCTGGGAGAATAAGTGTGCAGTGTGCAGTGGGCGGTGAGCAGAAAATGATGCGCGTAGCGCTTTCCTATTCAACTGCCCACTGCCCACTGCACACTGATTGAGGAGAGGCCAATGGTGGCGGAACAGAACGACGCGGCGGTGGCCGTCAACCCAGCAACGCGCGCGTCGCGGTTGATGAAAGTTGGCCGCGTCGTCTCGGACAAGATGGACAAGACAATTGTTGTGGCGGTGGACTTCACGGTGCGGCACCCGCTGTACAAGAAGCCGATGCGGCGCACGCACAAGTTCAAGGCGCACGACGAGCAGAATCACTGCAAGATCGGTGATCGCGTCCGGATCGAGGAGACGCGCCCGATGAGCAAAGAGAAGCATTGGATCGTCCGCGAGATCCTGCACGCGGCCTCGCAGGATTAACGGAGGAAGAGAACGATGATTCAACCGGAGTCGCGCTTGCGCGTCGCGGACAATTCGGGGGCACGAGAAATCCTGTGCATCCGCGTCCTCGGCGGGTCGTTTCGGAGATACGGCGGAGTCGGTGATGTGATCATCGCCGCCGTCAAACAGGCCCAGCCCGGCGCTGGGGTGAAGAAGGGCGATGTCGTCCGCGCGGTGATCGTGCGCACGGCGAAGGAATACAACCGCCCTGATGGTTCGTCCATTCGGTTCGATGACAATGCGGCGGTGCTGATTAACCCGCAGGGGAACCCGCGCGGCACGCGCGTTTTCGGCCCCGTCGCTCGTGAGATCCGTGAATCGGGCTACTTGCGCATCGCGTCGCTCGCGCCGGAAGTGCTGTAGGAGGAAGCGATGCGGAAGATACGTCGTGGCGATGAGGTCATCGTCATCTCAGGCAGGAATAAGGGGCAGCGCGGCCGCATCCGGATCGTGATACCGGACAAGGACCGCGTGGTCATCGAGGGGCTGAACATCGTCAAGCGGCACCGCGCGCGTGCTCGCGCCCGGCAGGCGGGCATCATCGAGATGGAAGCCCCGCTGCATGTGTCGAATGTGATGTACTGGTCCCCACGCGCGAGCAAGGGCGTCCGCGTCCATGTGAAGCGCGACGAAAATGGCAAGAACATCCGATATTACAAGATCAATGACGAGGAAGTCGTCATTGAAAACGTCGCGGATGAACGGTAGAGGAGGCGGAGAGATGGCTGCTGAAGCACAACCAACCAGCGAAGCGCCCCGCGTCGTCCCGCGGCTACGCAGACAGCATGACACCGTGGCGGTCCCGACGATGACGGAGCAGTTCGGCTACAAGAACCTGATGCAGGTGCCGAAGCTTCAGAAGATCGTCATCAATATCGGCATGGGCGAGGCGGTCGGCAACGCCAAGTCGCTGGACAATGCCGTGAACGATCTCCAGTTGATCACCGGCCAGAAGCCGGTCGTGACGCGGGCGAAGCGCTCGATCGCGCAGTTTAAGATTCGTCAGGGGATGCCGATCGGGGTGATGATCACGCTGCGCGGCGCGCGGATGTACGAGTTCCTCGACCGGCTGTTCAACATCGCGTTACCGCGCGTGCGCGACTTCCGTGGGCTTTCCCCGGACGCATTCGATGGGCGGGGCAACTACACGATGGGCCTCAAGGAGCAGCTGATCTTCCCCGAGATCGAGTACGACAAGATCGACCGCGTCCGGGGGATGGAAATCTCGTTCGTCACGACGGCGCGCACGGACGCTGAGGGACGACGACTGCTCGAACTGCTCGGAATGCCGTACGCCCGCCCGCAGGGGCAAGCGGGCGGCGTCCAGCAGATTGCGTCATAAGGGGAGCGAAGGATGGCAAAGAAATCTCTCGTCAACAAGGCGAACGCGGTGCCGAAGTACCGTGTGCGCGGCTACAGCCGGTGCAAGTTGTGTGGACGCTCCCGGGCGTACATGCGCAAGTTCGGCCTCTGCCGCATCTGTTTCCGTGAGATGGCGTCCAATGGCAAGTTGCCGGGCGTCACCAAGGCATCGTGGTAGGAGAGGGAACGCATGAGCGTCAATGACCCAATCAGTGACATGCTGACCCGCATTCGCAACGCCGGCATGATGCGGCACGCGGAAGTGGCGATGCCGTCGACAAAAGTACTCGTTGAGATCGCCCGCATCCTGCGGGAAGAAGGTTTCGTCGAGGGCTATCGCATCACGGAGCAGGCGCCGCAGAATCAGCTGACAATTCAGTTGAAATATGATGACACGAAGCGCCACGCCATTCAGGAGATCAAGCGTATCTCCAAGCCCGGCCTGCGCATTTACCGGCAGCGGGGCGCGATCGAGCGTGTGCGCAACGGGCTTGGCGTGGCGATTGTCACCACCTCGCAAGGGGTGATGACGGGCCGCGACGCCTACCGGCGCGGTGTCGGCGGCGAACTGCTCTGCACGGTTTCTTAGGAGGAGTTGCGATGTCCCGAATCGGTATTCGCCCGATCCCCATTCCGGCGGGTGTGACCCTGGAGCACGCGCCGGGATCGATCACCGTGCAAGGGCCGCGCGGCACCTTGGCGCGCACGATCCCTGCCGCGATGATCCTCGAACGCGAGGACGGCGTTCTCCATGTGAAGCGCCCGACCGAGGGGCGCGTGCACCGCGAGTTGCACGGCCTGACGCGAACGCTCGTCGCCAACATGGTCGAGGGTGTGACGACCGGTTTCCGCAAGGAACTGGAGATCAACGGCGTCGGCTACCGCGCGGCGATGGACGGCAAGGACCTCGTCCTGACCGTCGGGTATTCCCACCCGGTGCGCTTCGTGCCGCCGGAGGGCATCACCTTCGTGGTGGACACGCCTCTCCGCGTCGCGGTGACAGGGAACAACAAGGAAGTGGTTGGCGAGTACGCTGCTCGCATCCGCAAGGTGCGCCCGCGCGAGCCGTACAAGGACAAGGGTATTAAGTATCTCGGCGAGTGGACGCGGCGCAAGGCCGGCAAGACCGGCAAGACCGCGAAGAAGTAACGAGTAACCAGTAACGAGTAACGAGTACGGAGAAGGGTCAACCCCTCGTTACTCATTACTCGCTACTCGTTACTCTTTCCCGCACCGGCCCGCGTTGACGGGCACGGAATGAAGGAGTGGCGGTAAACCCTATGCCTATGCAACGACTGAAAGTACGCAAGGCGCTCACGCTGCGGCAGAAGCGGCACCGGCGTGTCCGCGCGAAGGTCTCCGGCTCG